>DASQIQ010000322.1:0-4049 GCA_035631495.1 Micropepsaceae bacterium | reverse complement strand
CCGTCTTATGCGCTTCGATCACGTCGTTCTGATAGGCCTGCCAGACGCGATACCATTTTTCGCCGATCTCGGGGCTCGCCGCGCGCGCTTTGGCCAGATCCTCCGCGCCCGTGATTTCCGAAGTCTCGCCGAACACGCCGTAAATGCCTTGCGGGATGAGCTTGTCATACATGTTGCCCACGGTCGGGCAGGAAGCGAGCCCCGTCGTGGTGTCGCTCTCGCCGCATTTGGCGGACACCCACAACTCGGAGATGTCGCATTTTTCGCGCGGCCGTTCGGAGGCCCATTGCAGGAAGTCCTTGGCGGTGCGCGAGGCCTTGGCCACGGTGATGATGTCTCCGGTGTCCTCGATACCGAAACCTTCCACGGGCTTGCCGGTTTTCTTGATTCCGTCCACGACGCGCTTGGTCCAGCCGTCCTCGATGCCGATGACGACCACGGCCGCGACATTGGGATTGGCGCCGGTGCCGATCAAGGTGCGGAAGAAGACTTCCAAATCTTCGCCGAACTGAAGCCGGCCATAGGCATGGGGCAGGGCCATCGTCCCCTTGATGTTGTTGGCGACGGATTCGCATGCCGCGTTCGACAGATCATCGAGCGGAAGGATAACGACATGGTTGCGCACTCCGACGCGGCCGTTCTCGCGCCGCCAGCCCTGAAAGCTTCCGTTCGTTTTGCCGTTCTGCTGCGCCATGGCGCATAACCCTCCTCACGCGATGTGGTTTGGCCGGACTTCATAAGCCATGGAAAAGGGGAGTCAATCGCGCCGCCGGCGTCACGCCGCGAACATCCGCTCCACGGCGGCTGCCATGCGGAACAATTTGCGGTCCTGCCCGTTGCGTGCGACCAGCATCAGCCCCACGGGCAACCCGCCCGCGCGGGGCAGAGGCAACGAAATGGCGCAGAGATCGAAGAAATTGATGATTCCGACGTTGCGGGCCAGGAATGTGTTCGCGGCGATGAATACGTCGGAACCCGTCGAGACTTCGGCGATGGTGGGCGCGACGCCGGGTGTCGTCGGCAGCACCAGCCCGTCGAGATCGGAAAGGCGGGCATCCATTGCGTGCACCAGTGCGGTGCGCTCGCGGATGATGGTAATATAATCGGCGGCGGAAAACCCGCGCACAGCTTCGAACCTGGCGCGCACATAGGGATCGAAATCCGCGGCGGAGGCCGCGAGGCGTTCGCGATGGATCGCGGAGCCCTCGATGGTCGAGATCCGTCCCTTGGCATTCACCCGCGTCATGTCGTCGAGGAGGGGAATATTCTCCTCGGAAAGGCGCACGCCGGCCCGGCTGAGCGCGCGCGTCGCATCGGAGAATCGCGACCCGACCGTTTGATCGAGGCCGGTGAGCGGCAAGCCTTGAGGAATGCCGAGCCGCAATCCCTGAAGGGACTCGGGTTCGAGCGCCCAGGGTTCATCGCCGGCCATGACCGCATCCGCGGCGGCACAGGCGGTGACGCTCCGTGCGATCGGACCCACGGAATCGAGCGTGTAGGACAGCGGGAACGCGCCCTCGGTCGGCACCCGATATTTGCTTGGCTTGTATCCGACCACACCGCAGAACGCGGCGGGAGCCCGCGTCGAGCCGCCGGTATCGGAGCCGATGCCGATCTCGCACATGCCGTCCGCGACCGCGACCGCCGCGCCCGAAGAGGAGCCGCCGGGAACCCGTGTGCGGTCGGCGGGATTGCCCGGCGTGCCGTAATGCGGATTGAGGCCGAGGATGGAGAACGCGAATTCGACCATGTTGGTCTTGGCGACGATGACGGAGCCGGCGGCGCGCAGCCGTCGCACCACAACCGCATCGGCGGAAGCGGGCGGCGCATTGGCGAGAATCTTGGAGCCAGCGCGCGTGGGTTCACCCGCGACATCGAACAAATCTTTGATGCTGACAATCGCTCCGTCCAGCGGACCGAGCGAGAGTCCCGCGCGCGCTCTTGCATCCGCCGCATTCGCCGCATCCCGCGCCGCGTTGGTGTAGACGGTGAGGCAGGCCCGGGCGCCTTCGCCTTTCGGATCGGCGATGCGGGCAAGGGCTTCTTCGAGACGGTCACGTGCTGGCCGTGGCGGCGGGACATTGATGCGCGACGCTCGCGGCTGTGCGCTCAAGGCTTCTTGTGTAGAAAGGATGGTCGTGGCTGTAATGGCGCCCGCACCGGTTAGATCGGCGATGAATTTGCGCCGGTCCATGTCACGACGAGGTTTATCAGCCATAAGCCCCCCGGAAATTGGCGCTTTACGTTGGTCAGATGCGCCGACGGGAACATATCATCTCACAGCTGCGATTTGCACCGTTTCTGCCTCAGCGGCGAAATTTGCTACCACAGCCCTCGATTGGCCGTGCGCTGTTCTCCCTGTCGGAATAACATATCGGTTGCCATGGATCGGCGAAGAAGGAGCGGTTGCCATGAGAGGTTTTCGTCTACTGGTGACACTGGTGGCGGCGGTTGCGACATCGGCCCTGGGACAGAATTTGCAAAGCGCCGCATCCATTCCGGATTTCTCCGGCGTTTGGTCCCACCCTTTCCTAACCGGCTTCGAGCCGCCGCCATCGGGCCCCGGTCCGGTCAGGAACAGATCGCGCCGGCCCGACGGTGTCGCCAATTTCCAGCAATTGGTCGGCGATTACACCAATCCCATCCTGAAGCCGCAAGCGGCCGACGTGGTGAAGAAGCACGGCGAAATTACGCTTTCCGGCAACGGCTATCCCACTCCGAGCAGCCAATGCTGGCCCGGCGGAGTGCCGTATGTGTTTTGGGATTTCCTGGTGCAGATATTCCAGGAGAAGAACCAGATCACGATGATCTACCGCCAGGGCAACGAGGTACGCCGCGTGCGCATGAACGCGACGCACCCCACACATCCAGTACCCTCCTGGTACGGCGATTCCATCGGCCGCTATGAAGGGGACACGCTGGTGATCGACACGGTCGCGATCAAGAAGGGACCGTTTGCCATGCTCGACATGTACGGCACGCCCTTCAGCGACAAACTGCATGTGACCGAGCGCTACAGGCTCATCGATTACGACGCCGCCAAGGATGCGATCGAGCGCAACGCGAAGGAGAATTCCTACGCTCCCGGCGCTTGGGACTACGATCGCGCCTATCGGGGCAAGGTGTTGCAGCTCCATTTCACGGTCGAGGACGAAGGTGTCTTCACCACACCCTGGACGGCGACCATCACCTATCGCCCGTCGGTCGACCCCTGGACGGAACTGATTTGCGCCGAGAACCCGCGCGAATTCAACAACACCCAATCTCAAATCCCGATAGCGGGCAAGCCGGATTTCTAATCGCCGCTCAGGAGATTCTTGGCTTCCACGTAGTGCTTGTTGGCCGAGGCGTCGTCGCCTTCCATGCAGTCCATAATTCCAGCCTGGAAGATGGCCCGAGCCGAGGCGATGTTTGACGATGCCCGCCTTGCATCGATGAGCGCGCTAACTTCGCCGCCCAGTTTCTGACAACTCTTGTCTGCGACCGGCGTCGCGGCAACAATCGGTGGCTTTACGGGCGCAGCAGGCGTTGCCTTCACGTCGGAGGTCAGCAAATTCTTGGCGTCCTGGTAATCCTTGTTGGCGCCGGCATCATCGCCTTCTATGCACTCCATGATGCCCGTCTGAAAGATGGACCGAGCCATAGAGATGTTCGGCGATGGTCCCTTCGCGTCGATAAGGGCGCTTACTTCGCCGCCCATCTTCTGACAATCCTTTTCGACCGCCGGCGCCGCGGCCGGAGCAGCAATCGCAGCTCCCCAGACCATCGCGCCAAGTACCGCCCCGGATAAAATGCTGATCGATACGCGCATGTAATTCTCCTCGAACTCCTGCGTTTCTTCTCTTTTATTCTATGAAACGGAAGCTCCAGCGCTTTGATCAAGATCAACAGTGACCGCCATCCAGCGATTGAATTCTTGCCGCCCTAAATTGACACGCAAATAGGGCGCGTCATATCCAAATGGATATTACGATCCGGGCGGCGATGGCTGAATGCCAGCCGCGCCTGCATTTTCCTTCGATCGTCGTAATGGCGAATATCGATCGCAC
>DASQIQ010000321.1:0-1916 GCA_035631495.1 Micropepsaceae bacterium | reverse complement strand
CGACCACCACATCGGAGGGTGCGTTGAAATGGGTCGCGTCATTGCCGTTCACGCCGGGCGTACCAAGCGTCATCAGCAATTTGCCGTTCTTGTCGAATTTCTGCACCGTCTGGCCGATGCCAATGGCGCCCTTGCCGCGGCCATCGCCGAGCACCGCGTCGGTTACCCAGATGTTTTCGTCCGGATCGACATAGATACCGTGGGGGAAGGCGAACATCCCCTTGCCGAAACTTTTGACGAGCTTGCCGGAAGTGTCGAATTTCAGGATCGGGTCGAGATTGGAACCCACACAAGTATTGGTGCCGCAGCGGTCGACGGCCCAGACGCTCTTGCCGTCCGGCGCGATATCGACGCCGGCGGTCGAGCCCCAATGGCGGCCGTCGGGCATCTTCGCCCAATCGCTGATCGACTGGTAGGGATTGGGAAGGTTGTTGATCGGCTGGCTGATCTGAAGTGCGAAGGCCGCCCCCGATAGGGCCAACACAACCGCGATGGCGCCACCCGCCATCCATGTCGTCCGCGTCATTACCCCCTCCACTTTGAACTGTCTCTCGGCGGACGTTCTACACCTCGGGCGAAGAACTCGCCACTCATGGAAACTCCTCTGTTTCATGGCCCGTGCCGCCCGTTCACCCGCGTTTGATGGAACGGGGCCACAGCGCTGACGCTTCCTTCGGGTTCGGGGTCAATGCGCAAATGGGAAGGAGCCCCCATGCTGAAGAAGATTTCATCCTTATCGATGTTGCTTGCCGCTTCTGGCGCGCTCGTCGGTTTGACGGCCGCACAGAGCGCGGCTCCCAATCTCGCCGGCACCTATCGTTGCGGTCCGGATGCGAAATCCTGCGAATGGTCGGGCGCGACCTTCACCGTGACTCAGACCGGGAACAATTTGGACATCAAGAACGACAAGGGCGCGACGGGCACGGCCACCATCACAAGCAATATCTCACTCAGCGCGGGGCCGCCCTGGAACATGCTGGGCACGATCTCGGGCGACACGCGCACGATCGATTGGTCGAACGGCACGCAGTGGCGCAGGCAATAGCAATCACGAGCGCGGGTTGCGCGCTCGAATAGGGGCGTGCATTCAGCGCAAATGCCCGGATGCGCGCAAGATGAACCCCAGAATCTGGGCCACCACGCGATAGAGCTGCTCGGGAATCTCCTCGTCCAGCTCGAGCGCAGACAGCGCCTCGGCAAGCTCGGGATTCTGTTCCAGCGGAACACCATGCTCCCGCGCGACGTCGATGATTTGCTGGCCGAGCCAGCCACGCCCGGTCGCCACCACGCGCGGCGCCGCGTCCTTGCTCTTGTCGTAGCGGAGCGCCACCGCGAGCGTTTTGTTCGTCGGCTTGCTCATGAGGCGCGATCCAGGAATTGTCCAGCCGGAGCGACCCGGCGATGCGGCGCACCCAAGCAGAAGGCGACTTCGGGAACGACATCGGTTTCCTTGAGCGCCTGGCTGAGCAGCTTTTCGTTCTGGCGCAGAATCTGAACGCTGGCTTCCCGCTCCGCCCACAACGTGACCCAAGCACGTCCGTCCATCAGCACGATCTGAGCGTGAACCGGACCGATCGGCTCGATATCGAGCGAGAAACGTGCCCGCCATGCCGGCCCCGATTGTTCGGCTTTGCTGCCGCGGCCATCGCGGCGGATTTCGAACTGGGCGATTGCGTTTCCCTGCGGCGTCGAGAACGGGATCTCGAACATCCAGCGCGGTCCCTGATCGGCATGATGGCCGCTAGCCTGCGGCGAGTCGGGAAGCGAGGCGATCTGGAGCAATTTCAAATGCGCCAAAGCGGCCTCCGTGTGGTTCAACAGAACCTGGCCGACGAGCCGTGGATTGGCGTCCGCAGGCAATGTCGATGGCAGCGCCGGCTGCGCGTTGGTCGGGCCGCCCCGATAGGGTGGCGGCG
>DASQIQ010000320.1:0-6702 GCA_035631495.1 Micropepsaceae bacterium | reverse complement strand
ATCGATCTTCACGAAATCGCTAACCAGATGGGCGATTCTCGAAAGCCGCCTGGTTTGACGGGCCAGGGGGTTGGGCCTAATTTTCGCGAGAAAAGAAAGAACATAGGCTGATCGCCGGTATCTCGCATTGTCGCGGGCCCGTACGCGGATCGCCACCGGAATCGCAACGCAGGAGAACGGGAAATGAAGAAGCTTGTTTTGGAGACGACGGCACCCTTCCAGGGTCTGCCGGAATTGGTGGCCTATGACGAGGGCTTATTCGCGAAGGAAGGCCTCCAGATCGAATGGGCAGACCGCGAAAAGGGCGTCGAGAAAAAGACCGATACCAGCATCACCAACCAGAAAGGCGTCAATCCCTTCGCCAGCCATGGCCGGCTTTTGGAGCAGGGCCAGGCCGACATGTACAACGCCTGCGAGTGGGGGAATTACTGCCGCGTTCAGGATACGGGCGTGGGCTCGAGACAGATCGGGAGGCGCGGCATCGTCACCTATGGGGCGATCGTGGTGCGCCCCGATTCGGACGTCTACACCGCACAGCAGCTCGCGAACCGCACCGTCGGCGTGCCGTTCTATTTCGGCACCCATTACCTCGCGCTGCATCTTCTGGAAGGGTTTCTGCCGCGCGAACTGATCAAACTGTGCGCCGCGCCCAATGGTTCGCGCTATCGCTTCGATTCCATGATGAAGGGCGAAATCGAGGCGACGACATTGACGGAACCCTACATCACGCTGGCCGAGAAGAAAGGCTGCCGCACGATCTGCTCGGCCTTCTATCACGGCACGGAAGTGGCCTCCGACAGGGTGGATGCCGAAACCTATGGCGCGTTCAACCGGGCGGTGCGCGCGGCCGTGAAGCGCATCAACGCCAATAAGCGGGCCTATCTGCATTACTTCATCGATTATCACAAAACGAAAGATCCGGAGATCGGCACGCTGAAGCCGGAAGACATTCGCGAGGGCCGCATCGTGGTCTGCGATCCGGCGCCGATTCCAATCGAGGAAATGCAGCGCACCTACGCATGGCTGAAAAGTTGGGGGATGCTGGGGGAAACCGAATCGCCGCTCGAGCTTGTCGACGTGCATGTGCAGGCAAAGGCGCATTCCGAAATGGGTTACCGGGCCTGAACACCAAGGAGCGCATGCCGGATGAAGCGGCCTCGCGCTCCTTTTTCAGCTTGCGATGGGAAGGAATTTGCGATGGCTAGTCTGACGCGGCTCTGTGCATCCGTGGCGGCGTCGGTAATTTTTGCGGCGGCATGGGCGCCGGCTCATGCGGCGGACGCGGTCGCCGATTTCTACAAGGGCAAGACCGTACAGGTCCTGGTCGGGTTCGGTCCGGGCGGCGGCTACGATCTCTATGCGCGCACGCTCGCGCGCTATATGGGCCGCCACATTCCCGGCAATCCGACCATGGTGCCGCAGAACATGCCGGGCGCGGGCGGCATCAAGGTGATGAACTATCTCTACAATGTCGCGCGCAAGGACGGCACCGTGATCGGTACCTTCGCGCGCGGGCTGGTGGTTGAGCCCCTACTCGGCCACGCGCAAGGGACCCAATTCGAAGCGGCAAAGTTCAACTGGATCGGCAGCGTCTCGAACGAGGTCTCGATCTGCGCCTTCTGGGCGACCAAGGGGATCAAGACCTGGCAGGATTTGCAGACCAAACCCAGCATTGTCGGGGCTTCGGCGGCGGGCGCCGACAGCGAAATCTTCCCGGTCGTGCTGCGCAACCTCTTCCATCTGCCGATGAAAGTGGTCACCGGCTATTCCGGCGGCGGCGCCGACATCAATCTCGGCATGGAGCGGGGCGAGGTGACGGGGCGCTGCGGCTGGTCATGGAGCAGCCTCCTCAGCCAAAGCAAACCTCTTCTGGACGGGAAGAAAATCAATATCGTGGTGCAGTTGGCGCTGCAGAAGCACGAGGACCTTCCCAACGTACCGCTCGCCATGGACATGGCGAAGACTCCACAGGACAAGGCGGCGCTGAAATTGATCATCTCGCGCCAGAGCATCGCGCGGCCCTTCGCGGCGCCGCCGGGCCTTCCCGCGGAGCGGGTCCAGGCGCTGCGCGCGGCGTTCGATGCGACGATGAAGGACCCGGAATTCCTCGCGGAGGCGAAACGGCTCGATCTGGAAGTGCGCCCGGTTGCCGGCGCGGACGTCGAGAAACTCATCAAGGAAATCTATGCCTCGCCACCGGACGTCGTGAAGCTCGCCCAGCAGGCGGAAAAAGCCCGCGCCGATTGATGAGCGCGGCGCCGAACCTGTGACAAAACGCGAAACTCTGAGGTTGGCCGCGGATATCGGCGGCACATTCACGGACATCGCCGCATTCGATGAGGCGAGCGGGCGCTTGCTGCTCGGCAAGGCGCTGTCGACGCCCGACGCGCTGGTCACAGGAATTGAAACGGGCGTGGCGAAAGCCGACGCCAATTTCGCCGAGGCAGGCCTGTTCCTGCATGGCTCGACCATCGCCATCAACACCATCCTGGAACGGACCGGCGCGAAGACGGCGTTGCTGATCACCGAGGGATTTCGCGACATCTATGAGATCGGACGCGTGAACCGTCCCGATTCCTACAACCTGTTCTTTACCAAACATCGGCCGCTGGTGCCGCGCGAGCATCGCTACGAAGTGCACGAACGCATGCTGGCCAGCGGCGACGTGCTGAAGCCGTTGCAAGACGAGGAGATCGCCGAACTTGCCGCGGTGCTGAAGCGCGAGCGCGTAGAAGCGGTGGCGGTTCTGTTCCTTCATTGCTACCGCAACCCAGCGCATGAGCGGCGCGCCAAGACAATCCTTGAAGGGCTGCTGCCGGGCGTGTTCGTCACCACCTCGCATGAGCTGTCGCAGGAATATCGCGAGTTCGAACGGTCCTCGACCGTCGCGGCAAACGCCTATATCGGCCCGCGCGTCGCGAGCTATCTGTCCGAGATCGGAGAGCATCTGACCGGCGCCGGCTTTGGCGGGGCCTTCCTGGTGGTGCAATCGACCGGCGGCTTGTTCGAGATGGGCCAAGCGCGAAAGGAATGCGTGCGGATGCTCGAATCGGGGCCGGCGTCGGGCGTCATCGCCACGCAGGCAATATGCCGGGAGCTCGATATCGCCAATGCTATCGCCTTCGACATGGGCGGCACGACCGCCAAGGCCGGTGTGATCTGCGATTCCCATGTGCTGACCACCGGCGCGGCCCTGGTCGGCGGTTATGAGATGGCATTGCCGATCCAGATACCGATGATCGACATTTTCGAAGTCGGGACAGGTGGCGGATCGATCGCGCGCGTGGCCGAAGGCGGCGCGCTGCATGTCGGGCCCGAAAGCGCGGGCGCGATACCGGGACCGGCCTGCTACGGCCAAGGCGGGCAGGAACCGACGATCACCGACGCCAATCTGGTGCTGGGACGCCTCGGCGCGGAGAATTTTCTCGGCGGCGAGATGAAGCTCGACATCGCCGCCGCGGAACGCGCGCTCTATGCTCGCGTGGCCGCGCCGCTGGGCATGAACATCATCGCGGCCGCCAACGGCATTATCGACATCGCCGTGACCAAAATGTCCTATGCGGTGAAGGCGGTCACTACGGCGCGTGGACTCGATGTGGGGGATTTCATGCTGGTCGCCTATGGCGGCGCGGGGCCCTTGCACGCAACCGCGGTGGCGCGCGAGCTCGGCATAACGCGCGTCCTTGTCCCGCGCGCGCCCGGCCATTTCTCCGCCTGCGGCATGCTGTTTTCGGATTTGCGCTACGATTACGTGCAGACTCGCTTCACCAAGCTCGCCGAGCTGAACTTTGCCGAATTCGAACAGATTTTTGTTACGCTCGAAGCCAAGGGCCGCGATGCCATCGCACAGGCCCGCGTACCCACGCAGGAATTGCGTGTCGCGCGCGCTCTGGACATGCGCTATGTCGGCCAGGAGCATCTCGTCACCATGGACGTGCCGTTGGCGTGCTTCGCAAACGAGGATCGGACCCGCATCAAGCAGCTCTTCGATGCCGAGCATGAGCGGCGTTATGGTACGTCGGCTCCGGCGGAGCCCGCGGAGATCGCGAGCCTGCGTACGGCGGTGACCGGCGTCCTAAAGAAACCCGCTTTTGAGCGCCTCGCGCGCGGCGGCGAGACGCCTCCGCTTCATGCGGATCTCGGCATCCGCCAAACCTGCTTCGCCGGAGGTTTCCTCGATACACAAGTGTTCGACCGCAAGGCGTTGCTCTCCGGCAATCGCATCGCGGGGCCTGCGCTCGTCGAAGAACATGCCTCCACCAGTGTTCTGATGCCGGGCGATACCCTCAAAGTCGATGCGCTCGGCAATCTTGTCATTGCGGTCGGAGGCGCGCGATGACGCAGACCGACAATCGCATCACGCCTGTCCTCGTCGAGATCGTGCGCAACGGCGTCATCGCCGTGACGGAAGAGATGAAGACCAATCTGATGCGCACGGCCTACAATATGATCATCTATGAGGCGCTGGATTTCACGGTCGGACTCTTCACCGCCTCGGGCGAGACCGTTTCCATCAGCCTGGGCCTTCCCACTTTCATCCGCGGCATGGCGGAAACCATCAGAACCAAGCTGAAACATTTCGGCAAGGACGGCATAGAGCCGGGCGACATTCTTCTGACCAATGACGCCTATATCACCGGCAGCCATCTCAACCACATGACGTTCTCGCTGCCGATCTTCCATGAGGGCGAGCTGATCGGATTTTCCTGCTGCATGGCGCATTGGCAGGATGTGGGCGGGACGCTTGGCGGGATCACGACCGACATCTTCTCCGAAGGGTTGCAAGTTCCGATTGTGAAATATTCCAAGAAAGGCGTCGTCAATCAGGACCTCGTCGACATCATCCGGATGAATGTGCGCGTTCCCGAGCGCGCCATGGGAGATTTGCGCGCCCAAATCACCGCGGTGAAGAGCGGCGAAAAGCGTTTCCTCGAACTGATCAAGCGCTATGGCCGTGACGAGGTCTTGGGTTCGATCGCCGCTATCATGGACCAATCGGAGAAGGCCGCACGGGCGCGGACCCGCGCCATCCCCGACGGAACCTATGAAGCGGAATCCTTCATGGACGATGACGGCATGAGCGTCGGTGCGCCCGTCCCCATCAAGGTCCGCGTAACGGTTGCCGGCGAGGAGATGACCATCGATCTGACCGATGTGTCGAAACAGGTGCGCGGATTCTACAATTCCGGGATCACCACCGGCCATGCCTGCGCTCAAGTCGCGTTCAAATGCCTGACCTCGCCGACCGATTATCCGATCAATGAGGGCTCGTTCCGCAATCTGAAAGTCATCGTTCCGCCGGGCCGGGTGATCAGCGCGACGCGCCCTGCGCCGATGCGCTGGTGGATGACCTATCCGATGACGGTGATCGACACGGTGTTCAAGGCGCTGGTCGATGCCATCCCGTCCCAAGTGATCGCGGGGCACCATGCCGATCTTTGCGTCTCGCTGGTGCACGGGATCGATCCGAAGGACGGGAAGTTCTTTCTCGCGCATATGGGGCCGCTCGGCGGCGGCTGGGGCGCGAAGCTTTCCGAGGACGGCGTGTCGGGGACGGTCTGCATCAATGACGGCGACACGCACAACTCGCCGCGCGAACAGCTGGAGACCAAATATCCGCTGCTGATCGAGCGCTATGCGCTGATCCCCGATTCCGGCGGCGCCGGGCGTCATCGCGGCGGGCTGGGCTGCGAGACCGTGGTGCAGGCGCTTACCGATCTCACGCTGAACGCGAGCATCGACCGCGCCCATTGCCTGCCTTGGGGGCTCATGGGCGGTCTCGAGGGTAGCGGCAATCAAGTGTTGATGCGTCGTAGTGGCGAATGGGACAAGGACCGCGTCAACGCGAAGGTGCTGACGGCGCCTTTGAAACGCGGCGACGCCTATGCCCTGCGCTCGGGCGGCGGCGGCGGTTTCGGCTCGCCCCTGGAGCGTGCGCCGGAACGCGTGCGGGAGGATGTGCGCCAGGGCTATGTCTCGCTCGGCGCCGCGCGGGATTATTACGGCGTGGTGCTCGATCCCGAGACGCTGGCCATCGACGTCAAGGCGACGAACACCGAACGCGCGGCGGCCGCGCCCGTCCATTTGAGCCGCGTCGAACGCCAGAAGATTCCGTTGCGCAGCCTCACCGCGTCCGAGCTTGCCGGCAAGCCGGACGAGCACCCGCCCATCCCCTGCCTCAGAATTTCCTGTTGCGGCATGGTGTCGTTCCCGTTTCTCGACGAGGATGAGCCGCGCAGCTGAGAATCCCCGTGGGAGAGGTCATGGCAGCGCTTTTGGACGAGAGCGTCGACGACAGACAGAATCGCTTCGCGGGCGAAGTCGCGGCGCGGATCGAGCGGCTGCCGCTGTCCTCATGGCAGGTGCGCACGCGCATCATTATCGGCACGGCGACATTCTTCGACGCCTTCGATGCGCTTTCCATCGCTTATATCCTCCCTGTGATCGTGCCCTTGTGGAAACTCACGCCGCAGGAGACCGGCTTTCTCATTTCGGCGGGGTTTTTCGGTCAGCTTTTCGGTGCGTTGTTCTTCGGCTGGTACGCCGAGCGCTACGGACGCATGAAGGCCCTGGTCGCCTCCATCGCCACCTTCGCTGTTCTGAGTTTCGCCTGCGCCTTCTCCTGGGATTACGCATCACTGCTGGTGTTGCGCGTAGCCCAGGGATTCGGGCTGGGCGGCGAAGTTCCAATTGCGGCGACCT
>DASQIQ010000319.1:0-2492 GCA_035631495.1 Micropepsaceae bacterium | reverse complement strand
ATCTGGGCACGCCATGGGCGCGGACATTCTCAAACGACAAGTCCCGTATATACGGTGCATGGAAAATCCACTGCGGGCCGTACACCGACAGCGAGATCACGATGGCGGACAGCACCAAGGCCGCCAATGCAGCAGCGATGCGGGTCATAGCAAATTATACGGAGGGCGGGGCGGCCTGTCGATTGAGACGCGCGCACATCATTGCGTGTGCTTGATCTGGTTGGGCGCGGGAATGCAGAACGGTCCGAACTCCGATTCCTCGCAGCCATAGGCTTGGCCCGTGATGCGGTCGAGCTTCCAGGCGACATTGTTGCCGGCGATGGTGATGATGGTGTAGCGGCCGCCGAGGACCGAGGCGGCGCTGGCAATGGCGGTGGCGATGACGAGCGCCGCCGAAATGATCCAGACATGAGAGCTGCGCATTTTTCACCTCCTCCATGGTGAGGTGGGATTAGAGTTTGACCTTGCCGTCGCAGATGTCGCGGTAAAGCTCAGGCGTCAGGCTTACATAATGCCCGCTCGCCGCCTCGCGCACATAGAGCGGATCGGAGATTCCTGCGGGATCGAAGCCCTCTTTCTGGAGCTCGATCTTGCGCTGCTTGAACGTGCTGGTGACTTCGATCTCCTGCTGGAAACGCAGGAAAATCGGCCGCGCGAAAAACGGCAGGTTCTTTTCGAGGTAGACCGTCAAGCCGGCGAGATCGAAAGCCTTCGCCGTTACCAAAGCCGCCATGCCGGCCTTGCCCTCGCCGCCCGGCACTTCCACGCCATAGACATTGGCCTCCTTCACGCCGGGAAACACCGACAAGGCTTCGGCGACTTCTGAGGTCGCGACATTCTCGCCCTTCCAGCGGAAGGTATCGCCCGTGCGGTCGACGAAATAGAAATAGCCATGCGCGTCGCGGCGCATCAAATCGCCGGTGCGGAACCAGGCATCGCCCGGGGCGAAGACATCGCGCAGAATCTTCTTCTCCGTCTCGGCGCGGTTGGAGTAGCCGTCGAAGCGCGAGCGCGGATCGTTGGGATCAATTCGGCCCACTGCCTCGCCGACTTCGCCATCGCCGGTCTCGCTGCAGAGTCCGTCCGAGCCGCGCGCCGGCGCGCCTTTTTCGAGGTCGTAGCGTACCAGCCGGATCTTCAGAACATTGCGCGCATACCACGGCACGCGGCCGATGGCGCCAACCTTGCCGTCATAATTGATCATGCCGACATTGCCTTCGGTGGCGCCGTAAAATTCCATGATGTGCGGGATGCGGAACCGCGCCTGGAATTTCGGCCAGATTTCGGGGCGCAGACCATTGCCGATGGCGACCCGCAGATGGTGATCGCGTTCATGCGGATGTTCGGCGGTGTTCAGGAGATAGCGGCACAGCTCGCCGATATATTGGAACACCGTCGGCTGGTAGCGATGGCAATCGTCCCAGAATTCGCCGGCCGAGAATTTGCTGCGCACCACCAGCGAGCCGCCCGCCAAAAAGCATGGGCCCAGCGCCGCGATGCCGCCCGACGAATGATAGAGCGGCAGCACGTCATACATGCGGTCGTCCGGTTTGGCGTTCACCGCGCCCTGGAACGCGCTCATGATATGAAGCAGGCGCATGTGGCTGATATTGGCGGCTTTGGGAAGCCCGGTCGTCCCCGAGGTGTAGATGTACAGCGCCTTATCGCGGCAATAGAGGTCCCTTCGGCTGTCCGGGCCGAGCGGCGCGGTCGATTGCTGCATGAGGGCGGTATCCAGATCCTCGCAACCCGCGCACGGGCCGCCGGTCGCCCAGAGCTTAGGAGCCACGTCCAGTCCCGCGGCGGCGGTATTGTAATTCGCCACCAGCTCACCGCTGAGGATCAGATGTCTGCCGCCGGCAATGGCGATGGAATGGCACAAAGCCTGGCCGGTCAGATTCGTGTTGACCAACGCACCCACGGCCCCGGCCTTGAGAAGGCCCAGCCACGCCATGAGATATTCCGGGCGATTCGCCATCAGGATGGTCACCACATCGCCCTTGGCGAGGCCGAGCGCTTTGGCCCAACGCGCGAAGCGGTTGGCGCCTTGATCCAGCTCCCCCCAGCTGACGATGCGGTCTTCGTGGAGAATGGCTGGGCTGTTCGGGCGTTCCTTCGCCCAGCGTTCCACCCAATCGGAGATGGTGAGCTTGGCATCGGGATGAACGCCGCGCGTGAGCATCAAGGTGCGCGCTACCGCCGCGATAAAGGCGGTCTCGCGGCTCACAGCCTCAAAGAGGCCCATCGGCGAATCGCCCCCGCTGACGTAAAGCTGGCGGGAGAATAGGTTTGAGTTGTTCCGGGTCAAGCGGCGATATGGAAAGTCCTCAAGAAGTGGTTGATCTGCGCGGGCTGAAATGCCCGCTGCCCGCTTTGATGACGCGGCGTTATCTGGCGCGGGCGCCGGAGCATTGCGTGGTCGTGGTGATCGCCGACGATCCCATGGCGTCGATCGATGTGCCGCATATGTGCGCGAGCGAAGGCTTCGAGCT
>DASQIQ010000318.1:0-3081 GCA_035631495.1 Micropepsaceae bacterium | reverse complement strand
AGCGCCTCATAGGTCTTCACGACGCCGCTGCGCCCGACGCCGAAGATCAGTCGGCCCTTGGAGACGTGATCCAAGATCGCGGCTTCCTCGGCGATGCGAAGCGGATTAGCCAGCGGAAGCACTTGCACGCTGGTCCCGATCCTGATCCTTTCGGTGCGGGCCGCGATCGCGGTACCAAGGACCAGCGGGCTGGCGGCGAGGGCGCGCCGTTTGTCGAAATGCAGTTCCGCGAGCCACATCACGTCGAGGCCGTATTCCTCGCTGGCATCGACGATATCGAACCCGGCGGCAAAGCATTCGGCTTGGCTGCGGCCCGGCAGTACTGGAAACTCGTGATAGATACCTAATTCCATTGAAGCCCATCATTCCCGGGACAAAAAGGGCTTCAATCGATTGCGGAATAGAAAGCTAGGATTCGCTGGCGTCCGTCTCCAGCATTGAGCGCCCGGACGAGTCAAGGCGTGTCGCAAGCTTTCACCGATGATTACGAGGGTGTCTGGCTCGTCAGGCGCGACGTTTACTTTAGCAGCGTTACTGGTGAGCCGCCAGGGGTCGGCGCACCGGCGGGCACGCCGGCCGACGTGATTACCTGCACCTTCCACCTTGTTCTTGACCCATACCCATTACCGGGACTATCGAGACCTCCGAAACGACGGCCGAATATGCGTGACCCTGCATGCTAGGATGGCAATGCATGCAATCCATTCTGGTCTTAATTGGCGGCGGCGACCGTGACGACGTGATTATGCGGACAGCACATGCCGCCGCCATCCCGCTCGGGTCGCATCTGGAGTTCCTCCACGTTCGGGTCTCTGTGTCCACCGCCATGCGTCACGACGAGCATGCGCAATTTGCGATAGGTCCGAGTATTAAAAACGCGCTGGAGGAGTTTGACACTCGTGCTAGCGCCTTTTCGCAGCTTGCATCCGACCATGTGCTTGATTTCGTCAAGCTGCTGGATGAGCAGCGGGCGGGGGGCGCGCCGATCACGGCAACGTATCGCGAGGTGTATGACGCGCGAATCGAGCATCTGGTCGAAGAAGCGGGAAAGCACGACTTAGTCGTAATCGGTCGAGCCCGGCAGAAACAGGGGCTGGCACAGGACACGCTCGAAAGGCTGATCCGCGAATGCGAGCGGCCGCTGCTGATCCCGACGAAGGAGACGCCCAATAGTCTAACGGGCGCGATAATGGTGTGCTGGAATGGCTCTGACAACGTCTGCAAGACAGTGCGGGCTTGTGAACCACTGCTGGCGCGTGCACAACGGCTCGTCTTCGTAAGCATCGGTGGGCTGGACGCCGCAGCTGTGCGCGAACGCGATCAGCTTTCGAGCCTGTTTGCAAAGCAGGGTGTATCCGCCGAACTGCGGAACTTGCCGAGCGATGGTCGTGTACCGGAAGCGCTCGCGCGCGCGGCCAGCGAACTCGATGCGACCTTGATTGTGATGGGCGCTTACGGCCGATGGCGGCTACGACAACTCATTCTCGGCAGTTGTACCGAAGATTCGCTCCGTTGCATCGAGCGGCCCATCTTGTTGATGCATTGAGGCCCGGGGAGTCGTAAGCGAATGCGAATGTCCGTTTATCGGTCGATGATGACATCTGGTCCGAACGCCACCAATTCCGCCGCATAGGTGCGAAAGCGATTGGTGTCGCCCGCGGCCTAGCGGGTCTCGATTTGTACGTTGCGGCCGTCCCTCCACCCGACATCCTGTAGCGCCCGCAGGAAAGCAGCCAACCCTGCCTGTCCCGCCGGAGCGTCGGCGGCTAGAGCATGATGCCGAAAAGTGGGTACCGGTTTTCGGGAAAACGTCATGCTCCAGCAATAAGTCAAAGCGCGATGACGATTCGAAGATAAGTCATCGCGCTTTAGGTTCATAAGCACGTCAAGCCGCCGCATCCGGTCGCCTCGTTGCACGCGCGCCGCGAGTGGCCCAGCGGCCGCTGCGCCGCCAATCAGCGCAATGAGCGAGCGGCGGTTCACTGCCCGGTCCCTCCCGTGCATCCGACCGAAAAGATAGCACACGTCAGTACGGCAGGAGACTGCTGCGCTGAGACGGTCAATGTCGCAGTTGGGTCAAAAGCGGTACACCTCTATTTGAACATAACAGGTCCGCTTATCCCTCATCGCGGACATGGGAGCCGACATCGGGGAAGGCAGCGAAGTGCCAAAAGGCGACATCGCGCCTCGGAATGCCTGTCGCGTAGTCTTGGGAATTTACGGATTATGCGTCAGCGGTCGAAAAAGGATGCTAAGCTATCAATCCCTAGCGAGCAGGGAACCCGCTCTCCTCAAAGAGATGACCGAGCATGCGCCCGATCGTGGCTCTGATGATGTCGCGCGACGAAGAGGACATCATCGAAGAGGTCCTGCGCAGTTGGCGTCGATACGACATTCCGGTTCTCGCGATCGACGATTCGTCCGACCGGACGTTCGAGATCTTGAATTCCTACGATCACGTACGAGCGTTTCGCCAGCGGTCATTCTTCCCGAACGACGAGAAGGGGGCGATCAACTGGGTGCTCAACCCAATGTTGGACGTGATGCGGTCGACATTCGGTGCCGACTGCTGGGCTCTGATCGGTCACGCCGACGAGATCTGGTATCACTCGCCGCGCAAAATCGTAGCGGCGATGGAGACAGAGGGAGCCGAGCGGTTGGTCGCGCGCATGTGCAACCATCTCCTACATCCTTCCGACTCGGTCAATTTCGATGCCTCCACCGGCGATTGGCGTCCGGCGGTTCGCGATTTGCCGCCGGCGCTGCGAACGCCTTGGTATACGGCGCATTGGCTCGAAGAGCGCGGATTTCAGGATCGGCCCGGCTACGTGCTCCCGCGCGACGGCCGTTTGACGCCGGAGGCGGCGCAGGGGCCGGTGTTTTCTCGCCATCCGCTCATACAGCACCATTCGATTCGGAACCCGCTTCAGGCCGTGCGCCGCGCGCGGGATCGGGTCGAGCGTGAATTCCAGCCCGCTTACGCGCCCTATTACGATCGCAAGGATCTCGGCGACGTGTTCTATTCGGGATTTCCCGCACTTGGAATTGAACTCGAGCGATTCAACGGCTCCTATGGCGCGC
>DASQIQ010000317.1:0-14609 GCA_035631495.1 Micropepsaceae bacterium | reverse complement strand
ATCGCCCCAGTTCAAACAGACCGCGGGCCAGCGCGGCGGTTCCCCAACATAAGGCGGGTAAGCAAGCCCGCGGCCGGGCGAGCGCCAGCTCATATTCTGAAGGCGGTCGCAAGGCGCAGGCTGATAGCCAGTGTCCTGCAGGAAGACGAGAAATTCGCGGCTCGTCACATCATATTTGCCGAGCGCAAAGGCCTTGATCGAAACCTCGTGCTGTGGACCCTCGGTATCGAAGCGTCCCTGCTCGCCCAAGGGGCTGCCCATTGTGAAGCTGCCTGCTGGGATGCCCACCATCATTGGACAGTCCTGGCATTCCTGAAATTCGCGCTCGGTTTGCGGCTGGGCTCCGGCGTTCGCGGACACAACAAGGGCAGCCGCGGCGATGACGGCGAAGAAAGCGGTTCGAGTCCGCTTTGGAATGATGTTCCGCTCCTGCGCTCTACTGCAGCGCCTTGATCGATTTCGCATCCGGCGCTTTGGGAAGGCTCGACAGATAGGCGTAGATGTCGGCCACGCCGGAATCGGGAACCTGAACCGCGGTGTAAGCCGGCATTTCGTAGCGCGGCGTGCGCAATTGCGCGAGCATTGCGGGATAGCCGAGCGCCGCCGCGTTGAGCCGCGGGCCGTCGCGCAAGGTGCCCTGCCCCACAATGCCATGACAGCTATAGCAGCCGAATTTCCGAAAATTGGCCAAACCCGCTTTGGCATCGCCTTTGGGTGCGTCCTGAGCCATGGCGGTTCCGAACGAAAGCGCGGCCAAAGCCACGCCCAACACGAGATCGCGCAGTGTCTTGGCCATTTCGTCAGCGTCCGTCCGACACGATGTCGATAAGCGCGGGCTCGCCCCTCTTCACCACGTCGATGCCGCGCTTGATCGCCGCCGCCAAATCCTTGGGGTCGGAAACCGGACCTTGCGCGTAGAGACCATAGCCTTGCGCGATCTTTGCGTAATCGGGCGCCGGATTGTCGATCAGCGTACCGACATAGACGTTCTTGTTCTGCACGCGCTGCCGGCGCGCCGCCATTCGCAAGATCATCATGACTTCCTGATGATAGGCGCGGTTGTTGTGCACGAGATACAGAATCGGAATCTTGTGATGCGCGGCGGTCCACAGCACGCCCGGCGCCATATTGAAGTCCCCGTCGCCGACGACGGCAATTGTCAGCCGTCCTTTGTCCTTGTTGGCGAGCGCAGCTCCCAGGGCTGCGGGCGAATTGTAGCCGATACCCTGCGCACCCGAACCGCCCATCGTCTGATAAGGCTTGTTGATGTCCCAGAGGCGATAAGGCCAGTCGCTGAGGAACTGCGTTTCGGTGGGCATCATCCAGTCTTCGTTTTTGATCTGGTCCCACAATTCCATGACCATGCGCCCCGACGAGATCGGCGACGCGTCCCATTCATAGGCGACCTGCTGGCGGAGCTGGTCGAGCAACTTTGCGGACTGCTCTTTCACCTTCTTGCCGCGCGCGGCGACGCGGTTCTTGTCGGCAGAGGACATCTGCGCCTTCAGAGCTTCGATCAGCGTCGGCATGGTGGCTTCCGCATCGCCCGAGATCAGAAGGTCGGCTTCCGCGAAACGCTGGAAGTCCTGATAATTGGACTTCGCCATCATATGCTCTGTGCCGATATGGATGATCTTGAGGCCAGCCTGGCGGCGGCGCGGATCGTTCGGCCGCGTGACAAGATCGGGCACGTAATTGTTGAGACCCCACAGGTCGATCGGCTCGAGCGCCAGGATCACATCGGCGTTCTGCAAGGCGGCCTCGCGGCGCGAGCTGTGATTGAGCGGGTGCCGGTTCGCCATGTTCATGCGGTTATGCGCATCCACCACGGGCGCGCCGAGCAATTCGGCCACTTCGACCAACAACGCCGGCCCGTTCTCGGTGCGCGCATAGCGGTTGGTGTAGATGACGGGATTTTCCGCGGCGATCAGCATTTTTGCGGCTTCCCGGACGGCGGCGATTTCTCCCGCCGGCTGCGAGGGCGTTCTTACCTTGGGAATGCGGAGCTTCTTCTCGATTTCGGGGGGAATTGGATCTTCCTGAAGATCACCGTCCGCCGTGATCAGCACCGGCGCCATCGGCACGGTGGTCATCATCTCATGCGCGCGCACCATGGATTCGGCAAAGCCCTGCAGCGAGGTCGGCTGATCGTCCCATTTGGTGATGTCGCGCACGGTCGCGCCCTGGTCCTGAGCGCTGTGGTTCCATTCGATATAGACCTGCCGTGTGACGGGATTGCCGATATTGCCGGTGAGAACCAGCATCGGCACGCGGTCGGCAAAGGCGTTGTAGATCGCCATGGAGGCGTGCGGCAGGCCGACCGTGCCGTGCACCATGCAGGCCATCGGCTTCTTCGCCACCTTGTAATAGCCGTGGCACATGGCGGCCGCGGTATCTTCGTGCAGCGTGGTGATGAATTCCGGCTTCTTGTTGTCGCCGTAATTGATGATGGATTCATGGATGCCGCGGAACGTCGAACCGGGGCAGGAGGCGATGTAGTCGATATCGAGCGCCTTCAGACAATCGACCATGAAATCCGAGCCCGTTTTGCCGATGGTCTGCGGCGGCATGTCGCTCAGCGGCCGGTCGGTCATCGGGACGGGAGGAATGCTTGAGGCCTGCGCGGGCGCCGTCTGGGCGACCGCCTTCTGGGCCGTCGCAGCGAGGCCTATGGCGGGCGCCGCGGCCATTCCGGCCAGGAATTGACGGCGTTTGATCTTCTTGGTCATGGCGGATTGCCTCCCGTGAGGGCACGCGCCATCGCGGCGCAAAGCCCGTATTCTCGCGCCAGTTTGCCATCCGGGGATGGCAAATCCAAGCCGGTCACGTGGAATTGGGTCGAGGGAGCAAACAGCGGCCCCGAAGGGCCGCTCGCATCCGCCGGGACCGCATCGCTGCGGCGTATTCCTTAACAATTGCCGGCCGATAATGCTTCGTCCACCCTGGAGTGCCCCCCATGAATGCGGCGTTGCTTATGGTGATATTGATGGCACTGATAGCGCTGCTGCCTGAGGCGGACGGATTCAGCGATGAAGGCTGCGTCGACTAGCAAGGGAGCGTGCCAGGCGTTCCCGCTCCTTGAATACCCACAGACCCGCGACCGCCGCCCGCGTTGCAAACGCCTTTTACGGGCTCGGTTCATCCGCTTCTGACGGACTTGCCTGCACAGGCTTCGCGCTCAGTTGGCCGTCACTCATCGGGCCGCTGCTATGGCCCTTGGTCAAAGCGGCGATCAGCGTCGCGTCCCGGCCATAAATGTCGGGCCGAAATCCGATTTGTCCATCGGAACCGGCCAGTGCGGTCCAGTAGAGAAAATAGACCGGCAAGGGGCTGTCCAGCACCAGGCGCTGCGTTTCATGAGATTTGGTCACCTTGGTGAGCCTTTGCATTCCTTCCGCCGCGTCTCCGGTGAGGGCAAGCGACGCCAGCGGAAAGATCTGCTGCACACGCACGCAGCCATTGCTGATTTCGCGTTGTTCGGACTCGAAAAATTTCTTGTTCGGCGTGTCGTGAAGATAGACGTCGAAATCATTCGGCGAATCGAGCATGAGCGCGCCGAGCGCAGTGGTTGGCCCGGGCAGCTGGCGAATGGCGTAAGGGAATTCCGCCGGTATGATCTTCCGCCAATCGATTTTGCGGCCATGCGGATCATCGGCGGGCGCGTCGGTCACCACCATATTATGCAACGCCAGATAGTTGGGATTGCGTTGCAGCTGCGGAAGCAGATCACGCGCCGCAATGTCGCCGGGTATGTTCCACGGCGGATTCGCGACGATCGCTATGACGGAGGAACGCGTAATCGGGGTCGGACTCGTCTTGCGCCCCACGATCACGCGCGAACTCAGAGCGACGGTTGCATCGCGAACGAACACCAGGCTTTGGTCCGGAACATTGACGGCAACGTAGCGGCGTTCAAACTGGCGCGGCATCCACCGCCAGCGTTCCATATTCGCTGCGATCTGCGCGACGCGAACCGCTGCCGGCACATTCAGCGCGGCGAGCGTTTCGCCTGCCGCGCGGCCATTTTCGACAAGGCCGTTGCGGAGCTGAAAGCGCTTCACAGCGTCGCGAAGCTCGGTCATGGAAGGCTTGCCGATTGCCGCAAGAGTCGGATCTTCGAATGAGAGTCGCCTGATCAGGAGGCCCAAGCGGCTGTCCTTGCCGTCGAGCTTGATTTCGTTCTGGCCCGGCAGCGAGGGCCAGCCGCCCGCATCGGCGATTCCACGATACCGCGCCAGAGCTTCGGCAAGCCGCCTATACTCCGGATGAGGCGGGGAAAGATCGGCGAGAAACTTCGCGATTCCATGATTTGCGAGCGCCTTGGACAAGTCCGCGATATTATCGGATCGTGTAAATGGGAGCTCGACATCCTCATAAATGGCGTTGGGCTCAATGCGTCCGGTTCTCAAATCATGCGCATAACGAAGCACCGCGTCGGTCAGCGCGATATCGTATTGGGCGGCTTCGGTGGAATCCAAGGCGGCGGCGGACGCGGAATCTTTCCGCGACAATTTATAGTCGTCATCGCTCAGACCCTGCTCATGCGCCCGGGCAAGGACGGCGCGGACCTCTACGGCCATGTCTTCTTGCGCGTCTGCGCCCCAGGCAGGCGCAAAATTTCGGGATTGATAGAAAGCTAGCACCTGATTCGTCCGCGACGACGCACCGGATTCGGATCCCGATTTTTTCGCCAAAAGGATGTTTCGCAGGGCGGACTGCTCGGTTGGTGATGCATCAAGCACCGCGATTGGCGCTTGAGCCGGGCGGCCGGCACAGGCAGCCACGCTGAGTGCCGCGATAAGCAAGGCGGCTGCGGGAAATACTCGGCCACGCTCACGCGACGTTGCGCGCATGGACGATGTCAATGACAGCATGTGACTCCTCACCAAGGACGAATGGATTTCTCATAACGCACGAGCATGCGTTTCGATCGATTCATCGCCGATAGCATCGGCAAATTCATGGCTCCGCTCCTGTGTCATTGCTGTGACATCGATTTGTCGAGCAAACTTTTCGACCGCGCCCGAGTTAGTTTGCGGCGCGGTTTGCGTTGCAGTCCCCGCGAACTCAACAGGAGAAAACATATGCAGAGGTTCTTGGTTCGGGGTTTCATTCCTATGGCGATCGGAGCGGCATTGCTGGCCGGTTGCGCTACTAAAGACGACTTTAAAACCACACAGACCACCGCCGATGCGGCGAGGATGCAGGCCCAGGAAGCCAGAGAAGCAGCCGATAGGGCCGTAGCCGCTGCACAGCAGGCATCCCAGCGGGCCGATCAGGCCAACTCGATCGCGCAGCAGGCGCAGCAAACGGCGAACAGCGCCCAGACGGCGGCGAACAGCGCGCAGTCGTCCGCGCAGAGTGCCGCCTCCAGCGCCGAACAGGCTAAGGACGACGCACAGGCGGCTCAGGAGAAGATCCAGGAAGCCCAACGGCCTCCCGTGCGCTCCACCCGTCTGGCGAGAGGCGCGCGCGGTTAACCGATTCCAGCTGCAATTGGCGAGTCGCAGCGCGACTCGCCAGCAGCGGGGCGACGATTGCGATGCGTTGAGCGCGCGTTAAGCCGCACAGGGGGCATTGGAGAGCGAGGAAAGGCCGGAGTCTCGGCCTATCCCTCCCAGCGTCTCACCCGGCCAATGTCGACGTGGAGAAAATCGTCGTCGGGATAATAACCGACGCCGCCCATTCGCATGGCAAGCGCGGTCTCGTAGAGGTTGCGCAAGGGCACCCCCGGCAGCGTAATGTCGGCGGCTTGCCCCTTCATATGCAGGCTGTTCGCCGCCACGCCCGAGTCAAGCTCGTGCAGCGCCGCGTTGGTCTCCGGCGACCGGTAACCCGAGGTCAGTTCAAACCGGCAATCCGTGTCGAGCCTGCGCCCGAGCTGATAGAGCAAATCCAGAAGATGGGTGGCGATGGGATAGACCTCATCCGAACGGTAATCGCGCAGAGCGTCATCGATTTCCGCAAGCGCGTCGGGGATGTATTTGCCTTCGACCCAATAATCGACGGCGTTCAGCTGTTCGCCCGTGTTGGTGCAGTCGAAAGACAGGGTGCGGACATTCAGCTCCTTCAGGCCCAGAAGCGCCGGTGCAGCCAGTGTACGAGTTGTGAAGCTCAAGCTAGCCGCTGACGCAAACGCAACACCGCCCATGCGCAATAAACTGCGGCGTGAAACGCTCATTCGCCTTGGCCCCGCGACCCAATTTTTCAGTAGAGGCCTAGCAGTGATTTCTCAAGGGAAAATTAATGAGATCCGCGCTGCGATCGCAGAAATTGCTTGAAAACGGTGGGGACCGATCGCCAACAGCCTAGCCTAGGCTTCGCCGTTTTCCGCAGGCAAGCGCGTGCTCGGTTGCTTGCCCGATCGGGGACGACGGCTTCTAGACCGTCCTAATGCAGCAACAACACCGGTAGATCGCACGCGAGAAGAACTTGGCGCGTGACCCCCCCGAAGACCAGTTCGCGAAAACGGCTATGGCTGTAGGCGCCCATGATCAAGAGATCCGCACCGAATTCATGAGCCGCCTGAAACAAGACCTTGGATACGGGCTGTTCGGCGATTGCAACGTCCCGCGCGTCGGGCGAGAAGCCGTGATGCGCCAATTGCTCGGCCAGGCGGGCCGCCGGCCCGAGGTCTTTAGACGAAGCCAATGCCGTCTCTTTGGCGCTTATCACCGCGATGCGCTTTGCGCGTGACAGCAAGGGCATGGCAGCCGTAACGGCGCGGGCAGCTTCGGCCGTCTCTTTCCAGGCAATAGCAATATGCAAACCGATCGTTTCTAACGGTTTCTCCGGCACGAGAAGCAGCGGACGCCCAGATCTCACAAGAATGCTTGCGATGCTATCGGCGGCGAACGCGGCGTCCTTCGGTGCACGTCCAAGCACAATCAGATCGCTGTAACGGGCCGCCACTATCGTGTCGGCAACGGGGTCGCCCTCGATTTCTTGCCACGACACCGTGAGCGGGCCCCCCGGCAGTGCGCTGGCGGGGAGAGAAACGCGTTGGGAGAATTCATCGAAGGCCTTTCGTGCCGCGATGCTACGGTTCCTGCCTTCTTCTTCAATCGCATGAATAAGCTGAACATTGCCCATTGCGCTGCCAAACTGGCTCAATGCGGCTTGAGCTATGATCTGCATAGGATCGGGACTCACGCGAAGACAAACGACATTGGCTGCGAAACTCGCACCGATGCTATACGCGGCCTCCATCGCTCGTACGTCGTTCTCAAAGCCCGCCATAGGAACCAAAATATTCTTCATGGTAGGCCCACCACCCTCTTGGCAATCATTACGGGACCACGAGCACGTTACAGCGCGCCAAGCTGATCAATTTTTGCGAAACGCTGCCGATGAGCAACCCGAGCAGCCGACCCCTTCCCCGCTTTCCGACGACAATGGTGTCGGCCTTCTCACGCTCCGCGACTTCAAGGATGAACGCAACCGCATCACCGAGACTTGAATATGTTCGAACCCGCGAAACACCGTTGCTATGGGCTCTTTCCTTCGCCTGTTTCAGAATTTCCAAGGCGGCGCCGTTGAGAACCTCGTCGGGTGTCGCGTCCTCGGACTTGCGGAATTCTTCCAAATCTCCCTGCAAATATCCCTGCTCCACCGTCACGATGATGAGTTCTGCACCGAAACAGCCTGCGATTCTCGAGGCGACGTCAAGCGAACGATCAGCTCCGGCGGACCCATCGGTCGCAACCAATATGCGTTTCATACCTCGCCCTCAAACAAAGACAGATACGGGGTCGGATTCTGTCAATATCGCGTTCTACTTTTGGCTCTTGAACGTCAAAAACATGAGGCCGAGAGCAACGATTGGGATGACAACCATGGCAGATTGCTGGGCAAGCTCGGCTGCCCCTTCGTCGGTCCGGAAATACAAAAGATAACCATCCGCTACGATGATGATAGCTAGGCCAATGAACCAGGGAAGAAACCTGTTGCGCTCCATGACGATCTCCTTTCAAGACTTCATACAAATAGGTTGGACCAATTTGTCCAGGAATGGATTGATCTATGTCAGCCCGGTGTCCGTCAGGAGCCGATGGCTATATGGAGTCCTGGACCCCGTCGGCGCCAAGTAAATACAAATGCCCAGCGATCCCTCATCGACCACCTCGATCTTTGGCCTCCGCGAGACAGATGCGCAGGCCAGGCTCAAAAGCGAGGGGTACAACGAGCTACCGAGACCGGATCATCGAACCCCGCTGCGCATCGTTCTGGAGGTCTTGCGCGAGCCGATGCTGGCGCTGCTGCTCGGCGGCGGCGTGGTCTATCTGGCGCTCGGAGACCTGAAGGAGGCACTTATTCTGCTCGCCTTCGCAACAATGTCCGTCGTGATCACCGTCGTGCAGGAGACCCGTACGGAGCGCGTTCTGGAGGCGCTACGCGACCTGACCAGCCCGCGTGCGCTGGTTATTCGCGACGGCGAGCGCAAACGGATAGCCGGCCGGGAGGTTGTGCGCGGAGATTTCATCGTGCTTGCAGAGGGAGATAGAGTGCCGGCCGATGCGGTGCTCGTAGAAAGCCACGATCTGCAAACCGATGAATCGCTGCTCACGGGCGAGTCCGTGCCCGTGCGCAAAATCGCGCGGGACAGTGACGCCCTCTCGAGCCGCCACCGGCCGGGTGGCGATGACCTCCCGAATGTGTTTTCCGGTTCGATGGTGGTGCGCGGGACGGGAATAGGTGAGGTATTCGCGATCGGCGCATTGAGCGAAATCGGCAAGATTGGCCAGTCGCTCCGCGCGTTGGAGACAGAGCCGCCACGGCTGCAGTTACAGACCCGCAGGCTGGTTCGGGTGTTCGGCATAGTCGGGGGGGCGGTGAGCATCCTTGCGGTCCTGCTCTACGGCATTTTGCGCGGCGGATGGCTTGATGCCGTGCTCGCCGGGATTGCGCTGGGCATGTCGATGCTGCCTGAAGAATTCCCGGTCGTACTTACCGTCTTCATGGCGATGGGTGCTTGGCGAATCTCGCGGGCGCATGTGCTCACCCGGCGTGCGGCCGCCATCGAAACCCTCGGATCGGCGACGGTGTTGTGCACCGACAAGACGGGAACGTTGACACAGAACCGAATGTCCATCGCCGAATTGCGGCTCAAGAACGATGAGATTATCCGGCCCTCCGAGACGTCCGGCGTCAAAGTGCCAGGGAAATTCCATGACTTGATCCGGTCCGGCATTCTCGCAAGCGCGCGAGACCCCTTCGATCCGATGGAGAAGGCGTTCCATGATCTCGGCCATGGGCAGCTGACGGAGACCCAATCTCGGCATTATGCCGAATGGAAGCTTGTGCGCGCTTATGGACTTCGCCCCGATCTGCTCGCCATGTCGCAGGTTTGGCATGTCGCCGACGGCGCGCAAGAGTTTGTCGTCGCTGCTAAGGGCGCACCGGAAGCCATCGCCGCTCTTTGCCATCTCAGCACAGCAGATCACGCGGCAATGATGCAATCTGTGAACCTGATGGCAGCGGAGGGTTTGCGTATCTTGGGCGTCGCCCGCGCCTCCTTCTCCGGGCACGCATGGCCCGATTCCCAGCGCGAGTTTGCTTTCGAGTTCTTAGGCCTCGTCGGCCTCGCCGATCCCTTACGGCCGACCGTCCCCAATGCCGTAGCCGAGTGCCGAACGGCAGGTATCAAAGTGGTCATGATCACCGGCGATTATCCGGCGACCGCACGAGCAATCGCCCGCCAAGCGGGACTGGACGCCGAAGACCTCATCACCGGCGAAGAACTCGAAAAGCTGAGTGAATCGGTGTTGGCTTTGCGCGTACGGGCCACGACCGTGTTTGCACGGATCATGCCGGAGCAGAAGCTGCGTATCGTCAACGCGCTTAAGGCGAACGGCGAGATCGTTGCCATGACCGGGGACGGTGTCAACGATGCACCCTCGCTCAAGGCGGCGCATATCGGCATCGCCATGGGCGTACGTGGCACGGACGTAGCGCGCGAAGCTTCCTCGATCGTACTGCTCGATGACGATTTCGGCTCGATCGTCAAGTCCATTCGGCTTGGACGTCGAATCTACGACAACCTTCGCAAGGCCATGGGGTTCATCTTCGCGGTGCATGTGCCGATTGCGGGACTGGCGCTGCTGCCGCTGGTGTCCGGCCTGCCGATCCTTCTGGGACCCATGCACATCGCGTTCTTGGAGATGGTGATCGACCCGGTGTGTTCGCTTGTCTTCGAGGCCGAGACAGAGGAGGACGATGTGATGCGCCGGCCGCCGCGTGCCCCCAACGAGCCCCTGTTCTCAGGCGCCTTGATTGGCTGGAGTCTTCTTCAGGGTGCCTTTGCATTTGCGCTCGTCGCCGTCATCTTCGTCGTAGCGTTCAAGCGTGGTATGCCGGAAGCCGAAGTGCGAGCACTGGCGTTCTTCTCGTTGGTCCTGACGATTGTCAGCCTGATTTTTGTCAACCGCTCGTTCAGCACCTCGTTGGTTACGGCGCTTCGCCGGCCCAATCGAACGCTCGCATTGGTGCTCGTTGCCGTCGCAACGATGT
Organism: Micropepsaceae bacterium; assembly: GCA_035631495.1. GTDB lineage: Bacteria > Pseudomonadota > Alphaproteobacteria > Micropepsales > Micropepsaceae > CAIYRG01. Next base: position 4,100 of record DASQIQ010000317.1, on the reverse strand, counting down.
TGAGCTTGACGCTTCTTTGGCCGTTCGCAAGCGGCCTCTTCCGCTTCGGCCCTCTGCACATCGACGATCTTGCTCTGACGTTGGGCGCGGGCGCTGTTGTGCTCGCCTTCCTCGAGATCTTGAAACCACTATGGCGCGAACGGCTGCGATCTTCCTCGTAGCGATCCCGCCTGGCGAGCGCGAGGTGCGACCTTGAGCGTGGCATGACACCTTGCTCAAGCGCTTGTCATCATTCCCTCGACGAAAAATCTGGCGCCGAGATGAAGATGTCACCATGTTCAGCGGCTGAGGTGCATAGGGTGGTCAATGGTCACGTTCCCGTCTCGTAGCGTTATGAAGTTGCTGTTTTTGCCGGTTCTTCTAGGGAGCTTGTTCGCACCTTCCAGCGGTGCCTTGGCAAATCCCATTGCGACCGTGACTTCCGCGGCACGATCAGCGCTCGAGACGGAGCAGGCGCTGAGCCCGACACAACTTATTGACCGCTGGGCTCCCCTCATCAAGGAAGCCTCGCGGCGCTTTGGTATTGCCGAGGCTTGGATCAAAGCGGTCATTCGCATCGAAAGCGGCGGCCGGACGGTGCTCGATGACAAGAAGCCCATAACATCCAGCGCCGGCGCAATGGGCATCATGCAAGTCATGCCCGAGACCTTTAAGGAAATGCGAGCGCAATACGGGCTCGGCGCAGATCCCTATGATCCTCATAACAACGTGCTTGCCGGAACGGCGTATCTGAGCTGGCTGTATGGGAAATACGGATATCCGAAGATGTTCGCCGCCTATAATGCCGGGCCCGGGACCGTCGACGCTCAATCCGCCGGCGCGCGGAAATTGCCGGAGGAGACGCGTGCCTATCTGAGCAACATCGTCCATATCCTCGGCACGCCATCGGACTCATCAAGGCCACCTCAGCCGATCGACCCGATCGCAACGCTGACGCGACCCAACGGGCTGTCTGTTCCGATCGATGCAGGGACGGTCGAATCCATTCGCGCTGCCTTTCCGGGTGAGTATGCGCCTGGCGTGCAGACCGTTCTGAACATGGGCAATCGCCGCCAAGGCGTCACGGAGGATTTGGCAAGTGTTGCTTCCCTCCTCAGACAGCATGGCGCCAAGGTTTAGCAAGCGACGTCCAAGACGCTTCTATTGCAGCAGCTTGACCGATTTGGGATCGGGCGGTTTGGGCAGGCTCGCCAGATAGGCAACGATATCGGCGGCCTGCTGATCGGAAACCAGCGCTTCTTTGTAAGGCGGCATGATGGCGCGCGGCGTACGGAGCTGTGTCACAAAGGCCGCGAAGGCGAGCGGCGGTGCAAGACGCGGCCCCTCGCGGCTGCCCTGCCCCACAAAACCGTGGCAGGAATAACAGCCCTTGGATTCGAAGAGCTGTTTTCCGCTTTGCGCATTGCCGCGCGGACCTTCGCCTTGCCCGGAAGCAGCGCCTACGATGACGAGGCTTGCGGCAAGCCCCAGCACAATACGGAAAATCCCGATCGGCATGTCCATCCTCAACGCGGCTGCGATACGACGTCGATCAGCGCCGGCTCGCCACGCTTGACCACATCGATGGCGCGTTTGATCGCGGGACCGAGGTCGCTGGGATTGCTGATCGGACCCTGGCCATAGACGCCCATGGATTTTGCCAGAACCGCGTAGTCGATATTGGGATTGGTGATGTCGGTGCCGATATGGATGCGGCTGGTGTCGCGCGACCGGCGGTCCGCCATGCGCAGCGTGTGCATCACCTCCATGTGATAGGAGCGGTTGTTATGCACAATCGCCAGAAGCGGAATCTGGTGATGCGCCGCCGTCCACAGCATGGTGTTGGTCATCATCATCTCGCCATCGCCGATGATCGCCGCTGTGACACGTCCGGTGCCCTTGTTGGCAAGGGCTGCGCCCAAAGCCGCGGGCGCGTTGTAGCCGACGCCCTGCGCGCCCGAGCTGCCATTCCAATTGTGCGACTGCTTGATGTCCCATAGACGGTGCGGGTAATCGGAGAGGAAAACCGTCTCCGTCGGCAGGGTCCAATCTTCATTCTTGAGATGATCCCATAGCTCCATGCAGGTGCGCGGAATCGAGATGGGCGACGCATCCCAGCCATAGGCGGCATCGGCGCGGGCTTGTTCCAAAAGACGCGGCGCCATGGCGGCGAGCTTCTCGCCGCGAGCGGCAAGAGCGGAGGCACGGGCCGCTGTGATCTCCCGCTTCACCGCTTCGATGAGCGAGGGCATGCTGGCTTCGGCATCGCCCGCGATGGGCAGATCGGCGGGCGCGTAACGCTGCACCTCGCCATAATTGGATTTGACGAGCAGGCTTTCGGTCCCGATGTGAATGACTTTGAGATTGGCCTGCCGGCTCAAGCGCAGATTGGGCCGGCCGCTCAGATCGCGCACATCATTGGTGAGGCCCCAGAGTTCAACGGGCTCCAACGCCAGAAGCACGTCGGCTTGCGCCAGCGCCTGCTCGCGGCGGGCGGAGTGATTGTATTTGTGACGGCTGGGGAAATTCATCCGCGAGCGGCCGTCGATGACGGGCGCATGAAGCACCTCGGCGAGCTGAACCAGAAGCGCGGGCGCTTTTTCCGTGCGGCCATAACGGTTGGCGTAGATCACAGGATTTTCCGCCGCCACCAGCAGTTTGGCCGCTTCGCGCAGCGATTCGTCGTCGCCCTGCGGATGGGCGCGCCGCGTGAGTTTCGGAATGCGCAGCCTCGCTTCCTCGGTTTTTTCGAGCGGGTCCTCCTGCAGATCCGCGTCGAGCGTCACCAGCACCGGTCCCATCGGCGCGGTGGTCGCAAGATCGTAAGCTTGGACAAGAGATTCCGCCGCGCCCTGCAAGGAGGTCGGCTGCGCGTCCCATTTGGTGAAATCGCGCACCAGCGTGTTCTGATCGAGCGCGGCGTGATTCCATTCGACATTCGGACGGCGCGCCGCCGTGTTCTGGATATTGCCGGAGAGCACCACGACAGGAGCGCGGTCGGCATAGGCGTTGTAGATCGCCATAGCGGCGTGCTGCAGACCGACAGTGCCGTGCACCAGGGCGGCCATCGGTTTCTTGGCGACCTTGGCATAGCCGTGGGCCATCGCGACCGCGCATTCCTCATGCAGGCACATGATGAATTCGGGCTTGGTGTTCATGCCGTAATTGAGCAGCGATTCCTGGAGGCCCCGGAATGTCGATGCCGGAAGGCAGGCGACATAATCGATGTTCAGCGTCTTGATCACATCGACCATGAAATCCGAACCGCTGCGCGCTTCGGTGAGGGGCGTCGCGTCGGGCAGCACATTTTCGTTGGGTGGAACGGGAGGAACGCTTGAGCCGCGCGGAGCCGGCGTTTGCGCGGAGGCTTTGCCAGCGGCGGCGGCAAGGCCCAGCGCGGGACCCGCGGCGACGGCGCCGGCAAGAAACTGGCGGCGTTTCATCTTGGGCGATTTGGACAAGGCGGCCTCCCTGATCTTTGGGGCGAATTTGCCATTCGGGCACGACAAAACCAAGCGGACGGGTCCCCAGTGTCTCAGTTTTACGGCGCTGTCGTCGTTGTGATGGCTGTCGTTGGGGGCGGAACGGGGAGGCCTGGGCAAGCAGGCGCATTACCACCGGATACGGCAAAACAGTTGAGGGCCTCACCCTTATTGTTAAGAGCGAGCAGTACGCCTAATGCAACGAGAGCCCCGGCACCAATGACAATGAGCGTGGATTCCGTGCTTTCGCCCTGAGCCTGCTTCACTCCGGCGGCACCGCCGGACGTCAACGGGCCACGTGATTCCGATGACATGACGGGCAACGGGCTAATCGCGATTACTGCAGACAATATAACGGCCCCAATCCTCATGCTCCCCCTCCCGCATTTTATCAGAAGCTTGAAAATTCGAGCTGAGACACTAGCCCTCCCCAATCCGTTCGGCAAAAAATCACTATTGCCGTTAACAGGACGCGAAAGCCCAACAAAAAGGCCCGCATGTCGCCATGCGGGCCTTTTCATGTCTGGGCCGCGCCATTAATTTTGCAGCAGCGGAATATTCTTCGGATCGGGCGGTTTGGGGAAGGTCACGATATAGGCGTAGATATCCGCCGCCTGCTGATTGCTCAACACTTTGTCG
>DASQIQ010000316.1:0-8169 GCA_035631495.1 Micropepsaceae bacterium | reverse complement strand
CCTCAACGGCGGCTTTTGCAAGGCGAGCGGAATACGCCCGGAACGGCCGCACGCTATTCCTTCACCGGCAGCTCGATGATTTTATTCACCGCGTCGGTCGCGTCGTACACCGAGACCTGAACCACCGGATAACCCTTCTTGATCGCCAATCCGGCGCCTTCCGCGTCATCGAAAGTCGCATAGGATCCCTTGGTTTGGCGGTCGACCTGGAGACGAAATCGCCCGCTCTCCGGCCGCATGCGCTGCCCCAAATGCTCTTGCGGGGGCTCTTCCTGATCCACCCGGCTGATCATTGTCTTGGTTCGTGGTCGCGTAACCATGGCGTGATTCTCCTGGGATAATGATCGTTCCGTCTCGCCGGCTTGCCGGGCCAATCGATGCCGAACGATACCCGTCACGCAGTCCTGGCGGACTGATCGCGGCGGGAGGGAAAGTTGAATTTTCACTGGGATGATGTCCTGTCATATAGGATACGAGCAGTCGATTGGCCAGCCGCCCCTGAACGATATTTTCCCAGTTCCTTAGGACATCGCTGCATTTCGATGGACGACGCCACCCGAATGCGGTAGAAAAATAGTAAATGCGTTAAGTCGCAAAGATAACATTGACGCTTGCCAAAGGCCTGCGCCGACGTGAAGACGCGCAACGATTCGTCCCTGCAAGCGTTGTTGTGTGGCGCATCTCCCATCTAGGCCGTCGTCCCGCGTTCGTTACCTTCCCTGCCATCTTCGCGATCGGCGTCGCGACGTCGACTGCTGCCCCCCTGGTCCTCCAACAGCGAACCCGTAACGTGACAAATTCAGGCGCGATCTCGAACAGCGAAGCCGCCGCCGACCATAATGACATCGTCTATCCGTCGGCGATTCCTTTCGTGGTGGTGCATTTGATCTGCATCGCGGCGATTTGGACGGGGATCACCTGGCAGGCCGTGGCGATCGGCGTCGTTCTCTACTGGATGCGCATCTTCGCGATCGGCGCCGGCTATCACCGCTACTTCTCGCATCGCGCCTATGCCACCAGCCGCGTGTTTCAGTTCGTGCTCGCGGTGCTGTCGCAAAGCACGGCCCAGAAGAGCGTCCTGTGGTGGGCGGCGAAGCATCGTCACCATCATTTGCATTCCGACACCGAACGCGACGTGCATTCGCCCCGGCACAAGGGTTTCCTGTACAGCCACCTCGGATGGATTTTTTCTCGCCGGCATCACAAGGTCGACCTGGTCAAGGTCGCCGATCTTGCCTGCTATCGTGAGCTGATGTGGCTGCACCGGTTCGAGCTGGTTCCGGCGGTCGCGCTCGGTGCGCTGTGCTTGCTGATCGGCGGATGGTCCGGATTGATCGTGGGCTTTTTCTGGAGCACCGTGCTGGTCTATCACGCCACCTTCTGCATCAATTCGCTGGCGCACGTGCGTGGCAGCAAAAGATACGTGACGGGCGATGATTCCCGCAACAACTGGCTCCTGGCGTTCTTTACGATGGGCGAGGGCTGGCACAACAATCATCATGCGTGCCAACGCAGCGTACGTCAGGGATTCCGGTGGTGGGAGTTCGACCCGACGTTCTACATCCTGAAAGCCGCATCGCGGCTCGGACTTGTGTGGGACTTGAAGGCGCCGCCGGTTGAGCTGGTGCGTAACGAGCAGCGTCTCGGCGCGCGCGTGATCAATCGCGCCGCCGCCCAACTGGCCGCGCGATTCAATTCGGAGTGGATCGCGCTTGCCATCACTTCGCGGCTGGAGCGATCGCAGTTCGCCGCGTTGCAGACCGCGCTCGCCGCCACGCAAACCCGTGCAGTCGAAGTGCTCAGGAACCTGCATCTGCCGCACCTGCCGAGCCGCAACGAGATTCTGGCGCAAGCGACGACGATGTTCGCCCGCACTCCCTCGATGGACGAGATCGTCGACCGGGCGCACGGCCTTGTTCTCGAGGCAATCGGCGCACGACTGCGCGCTTTCGCAGCCGCCGCCGTGAGCTGACCGCCGTTCGCCCGCGGCAAATCGGCTGCCGTCCCGCCGCCAAAATGCTGTTCTCGTTGAACCGGATCGCCGGTTGAAGTTGTTTGAGCGAGTCGGCCGTCACGAAAAAAGAACTTTCCATGGCGCCGTCATGCCCCACGGCGCGGCCCGGAAGTCGAGGCAATTCGTTCGATCTCGATCGCGAGGTGATCCAGTCGGCCGCAGCCAAAGCCCGTTTGCAACACTCAGGCGTTGGGCAGGCGTCAGTCCCGGTCAGCGGACGGTGCTGATTTTTTCGCCGCCGCGGCTTGTCCAGCCCCCTCATCCCTGGCCAATCGGAGTGCCCTTAGCCGTGCGGTCTTCTTTTCCACGGCACGAGCATCGGCTTCATAGTCGGACATCGCCTTGGCACCTTCCCGAGCCTGAAGCTCCTTTCTCTTGAAACTTGCATCGGCCCGACGGCGGGCTTCCTCGGAATTGGTCATGGTGTCGTCTCCTTTTCATCAAACTCGACCCAACTGGACAGCAGCGATGAAATCGGCAGCGGGGAACGCAAAAGAATAGTTCCAACCCGGCTATCTCGGTCGCGAGGCTTATGGACGAGGCTGCCAGGTCCTTGATATAGCGGTTGATTATTATTTTTGTTAGCCCCCTGGACACGGTGAATTTTCAAGACGGGCGTGTCCCCTGGCGGTTCGTTGTTCACCTTGACGGCTCATTTTCCGCGGGATCGTCGGATGCTCTTCACGGCCAACGCGGGCTTTCCGGACTTTTCGGCGATAAGCCGGTCCTGCTCTTCGATCACGGCGCGCGCGGGAGCATCACCGTCGAGCCCGCCAAGGATTTCGCTTGGAACGCGGCGGTTGGACCGCTGCGATCCGTCTTCGTAGAGCACATCAAACAGGACGAACTCTTCTCGCGTCGCTGGCTTTCGTGCCATTCGCCGTCTCCAATCTTGTTCAGTGGCGGAGCACGCCGGCAGACCGCCAGAGGCGCGCAAAACGTGCCGTACCATGTCGGCGATTTTATTTCCCCCGACCCGCAGTAGCTGGAAATCCGGAATGATGATGTATATAGGTTCACGCCAGTCGATATCAACCCATTGGGAAGAGCGCTCATGGCATTCAAACCGAATTATCGCAGAGATCGCCTTGAACGAGACAGGGCAACGCGTGCACGCGGCGAGGAAAAACAGAAAAGGAAGGAAGAAAAAGCGGCTTTACGCAAAGCCGAACGAGCGGCATCCGAAGCCCCAGCGGAGGACACCCAAAGCTGATCGATCGGCGTTTGACGCAATCTACCGCGGCGTTTGCCCTAGGGTACCATGCTTGGCGGCAACGGCCTGCGAACGCCTTCTCTTGACGCGGGACGATGATGGTAAATCACAAATTCCATATCGGTCAAACTGTGAGCTATCGCCCAGCCTCACGCAGCCAGGATGCTCCACGCGGCGCATACAAGATAACCGCGCGGCTTCCGCAGGGTGATCATGGGCAATTTGAATATCGGATCAAGCATTCAGGCGAAGCGCACGAACGAACTGCCAAGGAAAGCGAGCTGAGTTTGATATAATACCAATGAATTGAAATAATGATCCACCGCTTGATTTTGTATTCTACCAAAAGCAAACTTTCCGCAAGCCCGAGCTTGTCAGTGCCGCGTGCCATCCCTCGCATTCTCCAGACGCAAGCTGATCTCGATGTGGGTTTGCGGGATCGAGAAGTTGGCGGCCAAATCGCCGAGCATGGCGGATGCCGCTTCAAATGAGTCCGCTCTCTCTTCGCCCCACGCGCGGTTGCCCGGTTTTGTCTCATGCGAGAGTCTGATCTGCACCGTGAAACCGCCGTCTTCTTCGCTGACGGAGGCCGCTAAATGCGTAAAGCGGGGCAATCCGCGTCGAGGGCGAATGCGGCTGTACTGCACGGTGCTCCAACCTTTCTCGTTTGTCATTCTTACGCTTAGAGCATGATCCCGAAAAAGCCTGCCCCGCACTTGCTGCGGGGTGTGCAGCGCTTTTCGGAAAAAATCATGCTCCATCAATAAGCTGAATCGGATGACGATTCGAAGAAAAGTCATCACGCTCTAGTGCCGCGAACCCGAAGTTCGCACCACAATTGCCGCGAGTCCGATTGCGAACTTCGGGTTCAAAGCGGCACTAGAATCATAGAGTTGCTAGTGCCCTTCGATTCCTAAGTTCGCAACCGAGCGTGCCGCAAATGATGCGAACTTCGGAATCGGGGCACTAGAGCATCAAAAGTCGGCGGCGACCAGTTCGTAGGAGCCCCTTCGCTTGCGTTTGAACGCCTTCATGGCCGCCGCGTGGATTTCGGATCGATTGGTGTCGAACGCGCGCAGCAGGCTCGCCTCGTCCGTCGCCAATTTCGGCTGCAACCGCCGCAGCGCATCCTCGGTCACGAAGAACGACCACTCCATGGCGCTGTCATGGCCCCAGAACCGCACGGCGCGCCGGGTTGGATCGAAGACGCGGCTTTGATTGGGGAAATTGAGCATCGTCGCTGCCGCCGGAGGCCGACCCGGTCAATCCCTCCTGCTCATGCGCGCTCGCGCAGCAGTCAGATCGCGGCCGGTCTTCCGCGACCGCGGCGTGATTTTTTGCGACCGGCACCCCAATTCGGCGTGGCCTGTATGCCCGTGCCGCGCGAACCGGTGCCGCGGCGCAGGAAGGCGACGGAGGCGACCCCGTGCGAGCCGTCGCCGGCTTGTTCCTGCGCGCTGCGTACCGGCGCCGCGGTATCCTCCTGGCGTCGAGGCGGCGCTGCGCCGCGGTGCGCATGCCGCTGGCCCGCCTGGCGGTGATCCTTCGCGGCGCTGCCATTTGCCCGCGGGCGATTGTCGGACGGGATCGATTTGCCGATCAGCTTCTCGATGTCGCGCAGGAACGTCAGCTCTTCGCGATCGCATAGCGTGATCGCTGTCCCGTCGGCGCCGGCGCGCGCGGTGCGGCCGATCCGGTGCACGTAGGTTTCCGGGATGTTCGGCAGGTCGAAATTCACCACGTGGCTGATGCCGTCCACGTCGATGCCGCGCGCGGCGATATCGGTGGCGACCAGGGTTTTCACCTCGCCCCGGCGAAAGGAGGCGAGCGCGCGCTCGCGCTGACCTTGCGATTTGTTGCCGTGGATCGCCTGCGCCGCGATGCCGGCCTTGGTCAATTGGCGGACAACCTTGTCGGCTCCGTGCTTGGTCCGGGTGAAGATGAGAGCGCGATCGATCGCGCCGCGCGCGAGGACGTCGACCAGGGCGGCAGGTTTTCCGGCGCGATCGACGTGAATGATGCGCTGCACGACGCGCTCGCCCGTCGAGGCGGCCGGCGTCACCGCGACCCTGACCGGGTCGCGCAGCAACTGCGCCGCCAGTACGGCGACGGCATCGGGCATTGTCGCGGAGAACATCAGCGTCTGCCGTTTGGCCGGGAGCTTGGCGACGATCCTGCGGATATCGTGGATGAAGCCCATGTCGAGCATGCGGTCGGCTTCATCGAGCACCAGCACCTCGACGCCGCCGAGGCGGAGCGCGTTGCTGTCGACGAGATCGAGCAGCCGCCCCGGCGTCGCGACCAGAATGTCGACGCCTCCGAGCAGCGCGCGCACCTGCCCGCCCATCGGCACGCCGCCGATCGCCAGTGCGGTCTGGATGCGCAAATGACGCCCGTAGGTGCGGAAGCTGTCACGGATCTGGCCGGACAGCTCGCGGGTCGGGCTGAGCACGAGCACGCGGCAGCCTTTGCGCTCCGGCGCGCGCGGGTTTGCGGCAAGCTGCTGCAGGATCGGCAGGGCGAAGGCGGCGGTTTTGCCGGTGCCGGTCTGGGCGATCCCGATCACGTCGCGGCGCGACATGACGACCGGGATGGTCTGCACTTGGATCGGAGTTGGGGTGGCATATTTTTCTTCGCCGATTGCTCGCGCAATCGCGTCGTTGAGGCCGAAGCCGTCGAAGGAGGTCAATGAAGTACTTTCCATGTGCGCGCCGGCGCGCCCTTGCGCGATGCGCCGGGGCCGGCGTTGCGGGTTAGGACACCCCGCGCGATCTCAGGTGTCGTGGAAATGAATGGGCGAGCCAGAGACCGTTTGACGGGAATCCGTACACGCGGCTCGCAAGCGCCCGATGGGCTGCTGGGCCTCATGTGGGAGCCGGATGTGTTCATTTCAAGGCGGCGCCCTCAACTCCCCTTTTTTTTTACGGCATCGCCCAAAGCACACATTGGAGAACCTTTTCAAGCCGTTTTGGAGGGATTCCGCCTTGATCGCCGATGCGGCGTGCATCAAGAAGAAGCCTACGACCGCCCATGAGCTAATGCCGGCAGTGATTGGACGCGCCCGAAATCGGGACAGCGATGAAAAGATCGCTTTTTATTTTGTTATTTTTGGGTGCTCCCATGATGGCTCGTCGAGCGCATGTTTCCGACAATGCTCCAGATAACTCCCCTCGTGCTTGATCAGCAAGTCGACGACGCTGCACCAGAGCCATGAAGGTGCGTCGAGCGTTTTCGATCTATTGCGCCCGCATTCCTTGCGCCAGGCCTCGCGAGTTGCGGCGTCCATCTGTCGCCCATGGGCGGACCCGACGACGGCTGCCAGATATGCGGCGAGTTTGACGGCCTCCTCCGGCGATAGTCGCTCGATATCGGGCTTCATGTCTTGCGGACGAAGCTCGCGGATGAAAACGGATCGGTTGAGAAAGCGTGCCGCGCGCATCCGCTCACCGATGTAGGGCGAAAGCTGCCGCGCTCCTTCAATGACCCGCTGTCCGTTGTCGCGTGGCATCTTAGCCTTGCGGCCGCACGGCGCCGTGGCTTTGACCGCCTCTTTGACGTCCATCAGGCAATAGTCGGTCGTCTTCCCCGGCTTGTCTTCTATGCCCAGCAGGATTGCGAAGCGGAGCCGGCCGAGCGAACTGCATCCCTTCATCCAATACGCCGCATCGAGCAATTCGATCGACGCATCATCATCCCGGGAACGAAGAAGGGCGGCCAGCCGGCGCATTTCCTCGCCCTCGAACATGTTCGCTATTTCGCGCCGCTCCTGCCGCGATATCGGCCAGAAACGCTTCCCCAGGGGGATGGTCGGCTTGGTGTCCCTGATGCGCTCCTTGGCCAGCTGCTTCCACGACCGGCTCTCCGCCAATTGCAGCAGATCGCGGATGGCCTCGGGTCCTTTTTTCTTGCTGCTGCGGGATGTCGGTCGGCCATCGAGCGCCCGCGCATAACTGGCGATCAAATGCTCCAGCATCTTGGCCGTCGTCACGCCTGAGAGATCGGAGCCGCGTGCGCCCGCGGCCAAGGATAGTCCGAGACGGATCAGATCATGCGCCGGATTTCCGACGACGGTCTGATCGAGATCGCGGATTTGAATCTCGACCTCGCCGGCTGCATTGGCAATCGGTCCGAGATTGCCGATATGGCAATCCCCGCAAATCCAAATGGAAGGCCCCTGGGGTAGCTGACTGCGCTTCAGGCTGGCAAGCCATTCGTAGAACTTGAGCGTGTTGCCGCGGACGTAGGCGTGCGCGGAACGCGCCATTTTGGCGTTGCGCAGCGCGCTAAGCACGGACACCCGTTCCGCGGGACGAGGCAGCTTGCGGGATTCTCTTGTCATGCGGCACTCATGCGGCCCTGTCCGGTACTTATGGAAGCTCGGCTGGTCGCCTTGGTTGGTGTTCGGTAGGTATTGAACGGAAGCGCTTTCCGCCAGGAAGCGCCACGAGGTCGGCGCGGCCCCCGGTCGAAGTATCCGTCATCCTCATTAACGACCGAGCACCGTAAATAGTGCCGGTGTGAGGACAATCGATGGTCAAACATTGGAACTAAATCGGAAGGGCTCGCGTTTGTTCAGCGCCGCCCGTGCCGCGATGGGCGGGAAATCCGGCTATGGCCCGCGAGCCGGCCTGGAACAAGGAAAAACATGCAGCATGTTGGCCGAATGGGCACGCGCGCTACCGCCGCGGTCCCGAGGACAATCAATATCGATGACCGATCGTTTCGCGTCGAACGCAGTTCGATCGTACAGACGATGGCGAGAGGTCGATCCCACATCGTATCCGTCGAGGTGCGAAGACGCCGGCCGATCAAAGTCGACATCTCCGGGTAATGCCTGGGTCGATCGACGATTCCGACCGACGGAACCCCTCGTCAGGAGAAGAAAACCCAAGGCTCGATCGCCATCGTTCAATACGATCCGATGATCGTCGGGTGTATGCCC
>DASQIQ010000315.1:0-6555 GCA_035631495.1 Micropepsaceae bacterium | reverse complement strand
GCGGGGGGCGAGCCGCTGTTGCAGCGAATAGAGTGCACGGGGTTTGTCCAGGGTGGCCAGCACTTCCTCTTCCTTAGTCATGCTCATCCTTCGTCATTTGCTCATCGACTTTTTTGCCGGTCGCCTGACAGCGATACGAGAATTGCGCCAGCTCGGCCGATTGGGACTCCGCGATTCTATCTAACACATGGGTTAGTGGTCGGAGCGGAGAGATTTGAACTCTCGACCCCCAGTCCCCCAGACTGGTGCGCTAACCAGGCTGCGCCACGCTCCGAACCTTGATAGCCGAAGCGATGCTCCGGCCCATTCCTTCGAGGGAGGCGGACTATAGTCGCGGCGGCCACGGGCCGCAACGCGCGCCTGATGCCTGATAGAACCGCGCATATACAGCCACCGTGTGGGGGAGCACCCCCCTTCCGTCGCTTCGCGACACCTTCCCCGTCAAGGGGGGAAGGCAATGGGGTCATTCGTCGGAAGGGAATCCGCGTGGTCACGACATTTATAAATCTAGATCAGTGCGGATAAATCTAGGTTAGCGCGGGCGGGCGGATTTGAGGCGCGCTTTCATCTCCAGGAGCTCGTCAAGGAGCATCGCGAAGCGCGCGCGATGGGCCTCTCTCAAATCTTCGGTCTCTGCATCGCGCGGGAAGCGATGGACATTGGAGGGCTTGTCCCGCGTCTCTTCTCGCGCGCCGGCCTCATCATTGGCGGCGCGGCGCGAAGCGATGAGGCTTGTCGAGCCGCGGCCCAATTCCATGACATAACGCGGCCCCTGTTCGCGCAGGACTTTCTGCACGCCCTTGATGGTGAGGCCATCGCTGTAGAGCAGCGATCTGATGCCCTTGAGCAGATCCAGATCGTCGGGGCGGTAATAGCGCCGGCCTCCGCCGCGCTTCAGCGGCTTGACGGTGGCAAATTTCGTCTCCCAGAAACGCAGCACATGCTGAGGCACGTCAAGATCGGCGGCAACTTCGCTGATGGTCCGAAACGCTTCCGGCGATTTTTGCGCCGCACCCAGTATGGCCATTCACTCAGCCCTCGTCGTGCATGCCTGCGGTTTCCAGCCCGTTGATCTGTGCCTTGAGCACGTGCGAGGGGCGAAATACCAATACGCGGCGCGGCGCGATCGGCACCTCATCGCCGGTCTTGGGATTGCGTCCCACGCGCTCGGATTTCTGGCGCACCTGGAACGTCCCGAAAGACGAAAGCTTGACCGTCTCGCCACGCGACAACGCGCCGCAAACCTCTTCCAAAATATCCTCGACCATTTGCGAGGATTCGTTGCGCGACAATCCGACCGCGTTGAAAACCGCTTCCGTCAGATCCCCCCGCGTTAAAGTCTTCCTGCTCATCCCCTGCCCCCAAAAGGCGCGACTCTCTTAGCGCCTGCCAAACCGTAGGCGCAGGGACATTTCCCGTCAATGTCAGAGACTTGGAGCCCTTAGCTCAGAAAAGCCGCCCTACCACCGCAACAAGGCCGCGCCCCAGGTGAACCCCCCGCCCATGGCCTCCATCAGGATCAAATCGCCCCGTTTGATCCGCCCATCGCCGACCGCGACGGCCAGCGCCAGGGGCACCGAGGCCGCCGAGGTGTTGCCATGCTCAGCCACAGTCGAAACCACCTTTTCGGGGGGGATATTCAATTTGCGCGCCGTGCCATCGAGGATGCGCTGATTGGCCTGATGCGGCACGAACCAGTCGATGTCGGCGATGGAGAGGCCCGCTTCGCGGGTCGAGGCTTCGATCGCGGCGGAGATATTGGTTACCGCGTGCTTGAAGACATCGCGCCCCTGCATGCGCAGATGGCCCGCCGTGCCGGTGGTGGATACCCCTCCATCCGTATACAGAAGATCGTGCAGGCGCCCGTCGGAGAAGATCTTGGTGTTGAGGATGCCGCGGTCGGCGTTGGTCCCCGTCCCTTCGGCGGCCTGTAAGACGACCGCCCCCGCGCCGTCGCCGAACAACACGCAGGTGCCGCGATCGGTCCAATCGAGAATCCGCGACATGGTTTCCGCACCAATGACCAGAACGGTCTTGGCCTGTCCGCCGCGAATGAGATTGTCGGCGACCGAGAGCGCATAGATGAAGCCCGAACAGACGGCCTGAATGTCGAAGGCGGCGCCGCCGAGCATGTTCAGGCGCGCCTGAATCCGCGTGGCGACGGAGGGAAATGTCTCGTCGGGAGTCGTCGTGGCGACAATGATGATGTCGATTTCGTTCGCCTTCACACCCGCATCTTCGAGGGCGCGAACCGCGGCCTCGAAGGCGATATCGGAGGTCGTTTCATCCTCGCGCGCGACGTGACGGACTTTGATCCCCGTGCGCTCGTAGATCCACGCATCGCTCGTATCCACCATTTTCGCCAGATCGAAATTGGTGAGAATTTTTGCCGGAAGAAATGAGCCACAGCCCAGAACGACGGATCGCCTGACGGTCACGAAGCGACCGCCTGGGCCGCATCGGCGCCGGTGGAAGGCTCGCTTGTCTCGGCGTGATCGGGCAGCGAAGAAACGCCCGCCCGATCTGCAAGAATATGCGCAATCATGTCCGATTGACCCATGTCGATGGCAAGATCGATGGCGCTGGCGAAACCCAACGCATCGGCGCTGCCATGGCTTTTGACCACCACCCCGTTCAGGCCGAGGAATACGCCGCCATTGAGGGTGCGCGGGTCAAGCTTTCTCTTGAGCACCCGGAATGCGCCGCTCGCTAGAATCGCGCCGAGCCTTCCTAGCAGCGAACGTTTCAGCGCGCTGCGCAAATAGTGGACGATCAGTTCGGCGGTGCCTTCGGCGGTCTTAAGGGCGACATTGCCCGTGAAGCCGTCGGTCACGATCACATCGACGATTCCCTTGCCGATGCCATCGCCCTCGACATTGCCGTAAAACTCGATGGGCAGCTTAGATGCGCGCAGGATCTGGCCCGCGCGCTTGACCGAGTCGATGCCTTTGACCTCCTCTTCGCCGATATTGAGCAGCCCCACGGTCGGACGCGCGATGCCGAAGATCGCTCGCGCGAAGGCTTCGCCCATGACGGCGAAGTCGACGAGCTGTTCGGCATCCGAGCCGGCATTCGCTCCCACATCGAGGACCACGCTCTGGCCGCGGATGGTCGGCCAGATCACCGCGATGGCGGGCCGCGAGATGCCTTCGATCAGACCGATGCGAAACATCGAGATCGCCATCAGCGCACCGGTGTTGCCGGCCGAAACCGCGACCTTGGCTTCGCCGCGAGCGACCGCCTCCAAGGCGTGCCACATGGAGCTATTGCGGCCGCGGCGCAGGGCCTGCGAAGGTTTTTCGCTCATCCGCACCACGGCGGGGGCATGGCGGATTTCGGCGCATCTGAGGAGCGCGCGATGGCGCGCCAATAGGGGCTTCAGCACCGCCTCGTCGCCATAGAGCAGGAAACGGATTTTCGGGTGGCGCCGGCGCGCAATCGCGGCGCCAGCCAGAATCGGAGCGGGGCCAGAATCGCCGCCCATTGCGTCGATCGACAGAATCAAATCCCGGACCAATTGTTAGCAGCCCCCGAGCAGCCTACGCGACAAGACGAAGCTTAAGCGCGAAGCCGATCAAAGCCTAGGCGGCGGTTTCAAGCTTCGACGGCCACGACTTCGCGCCCGTCGTAATGACCGCATGCGGAACAGACATGGTGCGGACGTTTCAACTCCCCGCAATTGGGACATTCGGCGTGGGCATCCGGGCTAAGCGCATGGTGCGAGCGGCGCATATTGCGCTTCGACGGCGAGGTTTTTCGTTTTGGAACCGCCATGGCGGAAGCCCTTTCGGTGAGCCATTCACTGAGGTATGCCGCCCCAAACGTTTCCCAAGACGAACGGTGCATGGGGCGGAAAATAAGGGGCGGAGGTAAGCCGAAACCACGTTCCGACGCAAGAGCCCTAAACCGAGGTAGAAAAACCGGCTTTCAGCCTTGTTTTTTGCCGGGTTGCCGCTTGGCGGATGGCCGCCGGGCGGCGGGAGCCCTCTTCAACGCTTCCAGCACGGCAAAGGGGTTGTCGGCAGGCGCCGGAGGCTCCGGCGGCACCTCGAAGGCCGCTCCGGGAGCCTTGGGGTAGGGATCGAGCGCTAGGCTCAGCTCCTCCAAGAGGGGCGCCGCGAGGTCCAGGACGGGCTGATCCAGGAGCTCTGGACCATCCTCATCGGCCGCGGAAAGGTCGATGATGGCGGTCGGCGGCGGTTCGGGAAGCGATTTGCGACGCCTCGTCGAAGCCCTCGGTAGGACCTTGAATTGGCGTGAGATTTCGCCGGAGAGGTGCGAGGGGACAGGAGCGAGCGTAATCACGCAGGCTTGCACGACATCGGCTTCGAAATGGCCCCTATAGGCATATTCATCGGCGCCCGAACGCGACAATTGGATCACCGCCTTAAGGGAGTCGAGCGCTTCGATGCCGAGCCAATGGGCGATTTTCCCCCGTTCTCCCGGGCGGGGCTCAAGCGACACCTCAACCGCTCGATCCCTGACCGTTCCGAGATCGAAGGATGCACTAAAGGGCACGCCGGAATCGCTCATTGGCATCTACTCTGGGTTCGGCAAGGGACCAAAATCCGTGCTGCCTTCAAGCAGGTCCCCCGCATGGCTCATCACATACTTGCGGGCCGACAGCATATAATGCGCGAGCCCTGCCGCTTCAGGGGTCCGTGCCGCCTCGCCGCGATAGAGATTGCGCAGCAGGACGGGCGCCAGCCGATCGGCGCTCTCGACCGCGCGATAGGCCTCAAGCCGCCCATAGAAGGCGCCGGCCAAGGCTTTCATGCGGCGCGAGATGCCGAAATCCCCCACCCCCAGCTCGCGCAGAGCCTCGTCGAAGCCGGCAAAGATGACGCTTGCAAGCTCTGTTCCGAGCTTGTCGCCGGCGCCGCCCAGCGATTTCAGGGCATCCAGCACGAAAAACGCGTGCAGCGTAAGGAGATCGAAGCGGCCGTCGATGGTATCGGGCACGGCGAAATCGGTGTGGAAAATGGGCTCGCGTGCCCGCGCCACCAACACATCATACAGTCGCCGCGAGGCGGGAACAGCGGGCTCAGGGCGTCGTGTTCGGCGAAGCATGTCTGCTATGCCTCTGGTGCGGCGAATCCGAAATCCGCAAGTGCTTGAGCAGGGCTGCGGGCGGATTTCGGATTCAAAGCCCACACCAGCAATCTATTGAATCTCGTGTGGTTTTTGGATTAGAAGTTCCAAACGTGAATGCCACCAAAGCCTTAGGAACTTCTAATCCACCACACGAGCCTTGCGGGAAACTTAGCACATCGTTCCTTGGGTTCACCGGTTTCTGCGTCAGAGGAGGTTTTGAGCCATGCACCGCGTCACCTTGGCATTCCTGGCCGGAGCAACCGCGCTTTCTGCTTGCGCCGCCCTGACCGCCTGCGCCCCGGTTGAAAATCAACGCGGCTATGTGCCCGACCAAGAGGCCGTAGCCAGCGTCCAGGTCGGAATGGACACCAAGGACACCGTCACCAAGAAACTGGGCGACCCTTCGACGGCGGCCACCTTCGGCAATGACGTCTGGTACTACATTTCCTCCCATGTCGAGCAGAACGCGTTCTTCGCGCCGCGCGCGCTGGACCGCAATATCCTCGCGGTCGAATTCGCCAAGGACGGCAAGGTCACCGATGTGCACAAATACACGCTGGAGGACGGACGGGTGGTCGATTTCGTCACCCGCGAGACGCCGACCTTGGGCCGCGAGATGACGCTGATCCAGCAGATCTTCAACGCGGTGCCGGGGCAGATCGGCCAGTCCGCGCCGAACACGCCGACGCCGGGCGGCGGCCAGGCGCCGCCGATCCCCGCGCCGCGCTGATCGTCGTCCGCCTAGCTTAACGCGGCCGAACCGCGTCAGTCCCCGAATGTCGAGACGCTGGGCAACGTCGCTTGTTGGACACATTACTGACGTTCGCCGCGATCGGCGCGAAGGTGCAAGTGTCGCCAAGAGCGGTCGCTGCGGTCAGCGTCCGGGCTCGAAGGCTCAGTCGCAATTCTCAAACTTTGGTGCCTTGCACTGCATCGCCAACTCTTGAGCGCGCGTAATCTCCAGCGTCGTCATCGTGCTTGCCACCTTGTCCCGATTTAGGTTGTCGCCGGACAAGCTCAGCCACAGATAGGCCCGTACGCGGTCACGGGTTAGACCGTGACCTTCGGCGTACATGACCCCCACATATTCTTGAGCTTCCGCGACGTCTTGCTTGGCTGCAAGTAGAAACCATTTGGCGGCTTCGGCGTCGTCCTTCGGCATGTTGGGTGCCTCGCCGAATGGTCCCAAAAAATAGACCTGTGCAATGCGTAGTTGCTCTTGGCCAGTACCGTGACTGGCTAATGGAGCCCACAGCCCGGCCGCCTTGGTTGGATCTCCTGCCTTTGCCGCCGCAATGCCATCTTCTAACGCTTCAGCCCTGGCTTGTGAGCCGAACAGCATTAGAGCCGCAGCCATCAAGATGGTAATGCGAGTCGCCAAGAGTCTCCCCGCTGCGGACCATTTCTCACTGCCAATGTACCGGGAAATTCCTTGCCCGCGAATGTCCAAGTTGGGTCAGA
>DASQIQ010000314.1:0-5044 GCA_035631495.1 Micropepsaceae bacterium | reverse complement strand
CCCGAAATTGTCTACCGGCACAGCGTTCTGGTGCGCGTGACGCATTGGGTCAATGTGCTGTGTCTCACTCTGCTCTTGATGAGCGGCCTCAAGCTTTTCAACGTTCACCCGGCGCTCTATTGGGGCAATTACGGCTATCGCGGCGCGCCGACGGTGCTCGCCATCGACGGCGTGCTTGACCGGGAGACGGGACAGCCGGTCGGTATCACGCGTATTGGCGATCACAATTTCATCACGACCGGCATTCTGGGCGTGACGTATGATTCCGACGGGCGGCCACGGCGCGGCGCGTTCCCCGTCTGGGCGACGCTGGGGTCGGGCCTTGCGCTGGCGCGCGACTGGCATTTCCTGATAGCGTGGCTGTTCGCGATCAACGGGACGATCTATTTGCTGGCTGGCCTCATCACCGGCCATTTCCGCCGCGATCTCGCGCCGGCGGCCGCCCAGCTTGCCCCTCGCCACATCATGAGCGACATCTGGAATCATCTCCGCCTGCGCCGCGCTCGCGGCGAGGACGCCAAAAGCTACAATGTGCTGCAGAAACTCAGCTACCTCGCGGTGATTTTCCTGCTGTTGCCAGCGATGGTGCTCACCGGGCTGACCATGTCGCCGGCGGTCACCGCCGCGTTCCCGTTCCTGTTCGATCTGTTCGGTGGGCGCCAGTCGGCGCGCACGATCCACTTCATCACCGCCAATCTCTTGGTGATCTTCGTGATGGTCCATATCGTCGAGGTCATGTTGTCCGGCGTCTTCAACCTCATGCGTTCGATGATTACAGGGCGTTATGCGATCAGGCCGGAGCGCGCATCATGAGCCGTATCATCATGACTCGACGCGGACTGCTCGTGGCCGGCGCGGCTAGCATTGGCAGCGCCATGCTCACCGGCTGCGATCCGCTGTTCGATGACGTCTCGATGCGGCCGCTGCTCGATTTCGGCCAGTTGATGTCGCTGCGCGCGCATCGCCTGCTGCTTGCCGCCCAGCCGCTGGTGCGCGAATACACACTCGCCGACATCTCGCCCGATTTTCCGCCCAACGGCACGGAAAGGCCGGACAGCGACAGCTATTTCGATTTGGTGTCGTCGCAATTTGCCGATTGGCGGTTGAAGGTCGACGGGTTGGTGAACAGAGAGCTGTCCCTTTCGCTCGATCAGATCAAGCAATTGCCTTCGCGCACCCAGATCACGCAGCACAGTTGCGACGAGGGCTGGAGCGCAATCGGCCAATGGACGGGCGTTCCGCTCGCCCATCTCTTACAGATGGCCGGGCTGGCGCCGGGAGCACGTTATATCGTCTTCCGCTGTCTGGACGAGTTGGAAGAAGGCGCGTTCTATTACGAAAGCATCGATTTGTTCGACGCTTTTCACCCGCAGACCATTCTCGCCTATGGCATGAACGGCGAGGCCCTGCCGGTCCAACATGGCGCGCCGCTGCGCCTCAGGGTGGAGCGCCAGATCGGCTACAAGAACGCCAAATACGTCACCCGCATCGAGGCGGTCGACCGGCTCGCTCCTATCGCCGGCGGCAAAGGCGGCTTCTGGGAAGACCGCGGCTACCAATGGTATGCAGGCTTGTGAAGCTCAACCCAGAACGATAGCAGATGATATGCCAGAGCCGATTGGACTAAGCCGTACGCTGCAATCGCGTCATGTTGCGATGATCTCCATCGGCGGGATCATCGGAGCGGGATTGTTTGTCGGCAGCAGTGCGGCAATCGCTTCCATCGGGCCGGCCGTGATTTTCAGCTACATCATCGCGGGCCTGCTCATCCTGTTTTCCATGCGCATGCTGGGCGAACTGGCGTTGGCTAATCCCGAAATCGGCTTCTTCACCGATTACGCCCGCAAGGTGCTGGGCCATGGTTGGGGCTTCGTTGGCGGCTGGCTGTATTGGTATTTCTGGATGATCGTCGTGGCCGTCGAGGCGCTGGCCGGAGCGATCATCCTGAATGAATGGATTGCGCTTCCCGTCTGGCTCATCGGCCTCGTGCTGCTCGCCTGTCTGACGGTGGTGAATCTTTTTTCGGCGCGATCCTATGGGGAATTCGAGTTCTGGTTTTCCTCGATCAAAGTCGCCGCAATCATCGCGTTCATTCTGGTCACGGGCGCCTATGTGCTGGGCTTCTCGCCGCAGCACGCAGGACCCGATTTCTCGAACCTGATCCGGTTCGGGGGCTTCGCACCGTTTGGCGGTCTGTCCGCGCTCGCGGGCGTCGCCACCGTCATCTTCTCCTTGACGGGCGCGGAGATCGCAACGGTGGCGGCCGTGGAATCCAAAGAGCCCGCCCGAGCCATCGCTTCGATGACGACGACGCTGACCGTGCGCGTGCTCTTATTCTATGTGGTCTCGATGTTCCTGATCCTGTGCACAGTGGCGTGGAACAGTATCAAGCCCGGCACCTCGCCTTTCGTGGCCGCATTGGTTCAAGTCGGCATCCCGGGCGCGGCCCTCACAATGAATTTCGTCGTGCTGACCGCGGTGTTGTCCTGCCTGAATTCCGGGCTCTATGTGACCTCGCGGGTCTTGTTCGCGCTAGCCGCGAACGGGGATGCACCGCAAGCTCTGGTGGCCTTGAGCCGCCGCAGGGTTCCGGTGCGCGCGATTCTGACGGGAAGCGCATTCGGCTATGCCGCGCTCATCGCATCGGTGGTTTCGCCGACCGGCGTGTTTTCGTTTTTGGTGAATGCGTCCGGCGCGGCGATGTTGTTGCTCTATCTGATGGTTGGAACGGCGCAAATCCGGCACCGCACGGCCATGGCGCCTGGCGAATTGGAAGCGTTGGGATTCAAGATGTGGCTGTTTCCCTGGCTCAGCTATACGGCGCAACTGGGCATCTTGGCGGTATTGATCGCCATGGCGTTCTTTCCCGACCTTAGAAGCCAGCTTTATACGACGATTGTCTTCGTGGCCGTGCTTTGGCTGCTGTATTTCGCCTTGCGAAAGACCAACCGTCTATATCTTGCCACCTAACGCCTTGTAGGCCGCCTCGACATTGGTCGGCATGCGATCCTGACTGCCCCAGCTCGCATATTCGGGCATCTTCACTTCCTTCTTGATGTCGTCGAGCGATTTGCCTTGTTTCATCAGCGCATCGACCCGCTGCATGAGCAGGGCATAATATTTTTCGCCGTCGTCGAAAATTTTCACCGTGCCGGGGGTGCCATGACCGGGAACGACGAATTGCGGGTTCAACGCCCGCATCATCTTGCCGGCGGCCAGGATGTCGGGAATGGTGACGAAGGGACGAAGAATATTGATCTGGTTGACCACAAAGGCCGACGCCGAGAACACCACGCGCTCCTTGGGCAGCCATACCGCGTTGTCGGATTCGCTGTGGACTCCCTTCATATAGATGAGCTCAAGGGTTTTCCCGCCCAAATTGATCGTCATCCTGTCGTGATACTCGATCGTGGGCGTGATGAACTTGTAGCCTTCGAGCGCCGCCTTCATCTCGGGCGATGTGGCCGACATGATCTGGATCCGGTTCGGGGCGGCGCGGTCGGAGGCGCGCATCGAATCCCCTCCTCCCGCAGCGGCTATGATCACGGCCCCGGGAAACACGAAATGGCCCGTGGTGTGATCGGCATGCGGTTCGGTATCGATGACGATGCGCACCGGCATTGAGGTCAGCTTCTTCACCGTGGCCATGATGTCTCGCGACTCGATCGGGTTCTGCCCGGTGTCGATCACGATGACGCCTTCATCGGTAAGGATAATGCCGCTGTTGGAGTCAAAGCCGTTTCCGGTGTGGACATAGACGCCGTCGGCCAGCTTCTTGACCCGCGGCCCCAGATCCTGCGCGAACGCGACGCCCGTCAAAGCAAGCGAAGCCACAATTGCCAGCACCGGTTTCAGAATCACGAACCTCATCGCCCAGTTCCTCTCTCTTTTGTCATCTGGCGGCCCTGCCCGCCTTCGATTTATCCGCAGTCTATTCCATTCATGCCCGGGTTCAAAAATCGGTCACCACGGCACTGAGAAAAGTAACCTCAGCCGCAAAAAGGGGGCTGACAGGGCGGAAGTCCGATGCCGGCTCGTTTCACCTTCCTCTCGGAAATGCTATGTCTGCCGCCAGACAGCAGGGCAGGAATTGGGAGTTCACAGTATGTCCAAGATTTCGGTGTTGAGTGCGGTGTTGGGCCTTCTCGCCACGGCGGCGATCTTGCCGGCGGTCTCCGCCGAAGGCGCAAAGGACGCGATTCCCAATTTCAATCCCGACGGCGAGACCGGCTGGGCGGCGGACCGCCCGGCGAGCGACGATTTCCTGCCCCATGACAAATCGGCGGGTCCCGGACCGGTCGAATCCGATCCCGCGCATCCCTACACGCCCAACGGACAAGGTCAGCCGACCTACCGGGTCGCAGACCTCACCAATCCCATTCTCCAGCCCTGGGTCGTCGCGCAAATGAAGAAGACGAACGACGACGGGCTGGCGGGCAAGGTGCCGTTCATCGCCCGCGAGCGCTGTTATCCGGGCGGCGTGCCCGGTTTCGACATCTACAATCGCGGCCAGCCGGTCCACATGATCCAGACCAAGAACGAAGTCGTGATGATCAACGAGCTCTATGCTTCGACGCGCCGCATCTATCTGAACGTGCCCCATTCGGCCAATCCGAAACCGTCCTGGTACGGAGAATCGGTGGGCCATTACGAAGGGGACACGCTGGTTGTCGACACCATCGGCCTGAACCGCAAGACCTTCGTCGACAATTATCGCACGCCGCACACGACCCAGCTTCATGTCGTCGAGCGCTTCCGCATGATCAATGACGGCAAGTCGATGGAGGTGAATATACGGGTCGAGGACCCTGGCGCCTTCAACATGCCGTGGACGGCGCGGTCGACCTGGAGGCGCGTGCATCCGGGCATGTTGATCGAAGATCTGTGCGAGCCGAACAACGTATTCTACTTCGGCTACGACGTAGCCCCGCTGCCCACGGCCGATAAATCGGATTTCTAGCTCTCCGCTGCGGCGTGCTGACCTGCGAGGCGGCCGAAGACGGCGTTGCGGGTCTGTCCGGTGAAGGACGGGTAATTGTGAAAG
>DASQIQ010000313.1:0-18969 GCA_035631495.1 Micropepsaceae bacterium | reverse complement strand
GTTGCCGTGCCGCTCATCCTTGGGCGGCTGACGGCAAAAGACTACGAAGACGACGTCGCATCGGACCCTCGAATCGATGTGCTGCGGGCGAAGATCACCTGCGTGGAAGACGTTCAATTCACCCGCGATTACCTCGACCCCGACAAGCGCTCGATTGCGAACGGCATTACGGTGCATTTTTCCGACGGAACGATATTGCCAGAAGAATTGGTCGAATACCCACTCGGCCACAAACGCCGGCGCAGCGAAGGCATTCCCCTTCTGGTCGAGAAATTCCGCACCAATCTCGGGCGCCGCTTCGCGCGTCCGCAACAGCAGAAAATTCTCGACATATCCCTCGATCAGACTCGCCTCGAACGCATGGGCGTCAGCGATTATATCGATCTCTATGTCGTGTGAATCCGAATTTTGCTCCACGCCACGTTCAATTTGATAGGGAGACTCTGATGCCATTTCTGGTTGGCGACGATGTGCCCGATAGGCCGGCGGGAGAGCGCTTTCGCTCGCTTCTTTCCCGGCCGCAAATTCTGCAAATCCCAGGCGCTCATACCGGCATGTCGGCGCATTTGGCGAGACGGGCGGGGTTCGAGGCGGTCTATGTCGGTGGCAGCGCCATGACGGGGACCATGGGAATCCCGGACCTTGGCATCATCACGGTGGAGGATGTCTGCTTCTACATTCGGCAGGTGGCGCGCGCCTCCGCGCTTCCGGTGCTCGTGGACGGCGACACGGGCCATGGCGAAGCCCTCAATGTGATGCACATGGTGCGAAGTTTCGAAGATGCCGGGGCCGCTGCCGTGCATATCGAAGATCAGCTGCTGCCCAAGAAATGCGGGCATCTGAACGACAAAAAGCTCGCGGACGCGCGCGACATGGCGACGAAAATCGCCGCGGCCGTGAAGGCGCGCCGGCACCTCTATATTATCGCGCGGACCGATGCCGCCGATGCGGAAGGCATGGACGGCGCGGTTGGGCGCGCCAAGCTTTATCTCGAAACCGGCGCGGATGCGATCTTCCCCGAAGCGCTGACGAGCGCCGAGATGTTTCGAGAGTTCGCGCGCCGGGTGAAAGGGCCGTTGCTCGCCAATATGACCGAGTTCGGCCGCACGCCGGTGTTCACAGCGCGTGAATTCGAAGAAATGGGCTACCGGATGGTGATTTGGCCCGCCAGCGCGATGCGCGTCGCCGCCAAGGCCCAGGAAGAACTCTATGCCGCGATCAAACGCGATGGCGGCACGCACAATATGCTCTCGCGCATGCAGACGCGCAAAGAGCTCTACGCCACCATCGGCTATTCCGATTACGAGAGGCTCGACGCTTCGATCGTGGCAAGCGTCCCTCCCGAAGGGTAAGCGAATTGAGGCCGTTTCAGGCCCGCTCGAGCGCCAGCGAGACGCCCTGCCCCACGCCGACGCAGAGCGTGACCAATGCGCGTTTGCCTCCGGTCTTTTCCAGCTGATGCACCGCCGTCAGCGCGAGGCGGGCGCCGCTCATGCCGAGCGGATGTCCGAGCGCGATGGCGCCGCCATTGGGGTTCACATGAGGCGCGTCATCGGCAACACCCAGCAAGCGCAGCACCGCGAGCGCTTGCGCGGCAAACGCCTCGTTGAGCTCGATGACGTCGAAATCGCTGATCTTCAGCTGTAGGCGCGCCAGCAGCTTCTCGGTCGCCGGTACGGGTCCGATGCCCATCACGCGGGGGGGCACGCCTGCCGCCGCCATTCCGAGCACGCGCGCACGCGGGCGCAGACTATGCGTTTTCAACGCGGGTTCCGAAGCAAGGATGATGGCGGCCGCGCCGTCATTGATCCCCGACGCGTTGCCGGCGGTGACGGTACCGGGGTCGCGGAACAGCGTCTTCAGTCTCGCGAGATCCTCGAGTGTGGTCTGGGGCCGTGGATGTTCGTCGCGCTCGATCGTGGTGGGCTTGTGTTTCGCGTCCTTGGCGTGGACACGGACGATTTCTTCGGCAAAGAAACCGTTTTCGACGGCGCGTCCCGCCCGCTGCTGGCTGCGCAAGGCGAATTTGTCCTGATCCTCACGCGCGATCTGATGCGCTTCGGCGACGTTCTCCGCCGTCTCCGGCATGGAGTCGACGCCGTATTGTGCGTTCATCAGCGGGTTCACGAAGCGCCAGCCCATGGTGGTGTCGAAGATTTCCGCCGACCGTTGAAACGGCGCCTCGGCCTTGGCCATGACGAGCGGCGCGCGAGTCATGGATTCCACCCCGCCGGCGATCGCAAAGTCCATCTCGCCGGAGCGGATGGCGCGCGCGGCGCTGCCCACCGCCTCAAGCCCAGAAGCACAGAGCCGGTTGACTGTCGCGCCCGGAACCCGTTCGGGCAATCCCGCCAGGAGCGTGGCCATGCGCGCGACGTTGCGGTTGTCCTCGCCCGCTTGATTGGCACAGCCCAGGATCACCTCGTCCAGCGCAGCCCAATCGGCATCGGTGTTTCGCGCCATCAGCGCCATGATCGGCAGCGCGGCCAGATCATCGGCGCGGACGTGAGCGAGCGCGCCGCCGAAACGGCCGATCGGCGTGCGAACGGCGTCGCAAATATAGGCGTGGCGAAGCTCGCTCATGGCGTCAAGTTTCTCCGGGATTGCACGGCTTCCATATTCTCGCGCGCTCATAGCATGGCTGGCACTTGCCCGAAACGGCGCAACTCAGCTGAGCGCCGCATCCACGTGGGATAATCGGGCCGCGTTTGCCGACGCCATTAGTACTGTGTTCGTCTTCGACGGGGCGGGATTCAAAAGTCGGGTTTGTTCGCCTGGGGAATCGGCAATGTCCCCGGGAGATCAAACAAGCCATGCGGATTTTCCGCGCAGCTTGACTCCAGCATGGGTCCGGCATCCCCTAGCGCGGAAAGAAGATCGCCGGCGGCTTTCTGCGGCTCGGCGATTCGGGGCTCGACTCGGCGGTACCGCTGCAGCGCGTCCCAGGGCGTCGTAAATGCGCCGGGATCCTCAACGTGGAGCCTTACCTCCAGCCGGAGGTGGTCATCGGACATGCGGTAGCGTTCGATGGTGTGCAGCTGCGCGGTGTGCGGCGTCGCGAAATTGTCCACCAGCGTCTTCTCGGAAATCCCGATCGTATCGACAACCAGCGTATCGCCTTCGTAATGGCCCACGGATTCTCCGTACCAGGACGGCTTTGGATTCTTGGAATGCTGTGCATTCAGGTAGACGTGACGAACCTGATGGTCGCCCTGCCAGATCATCACCACCTCTTTCGGTGCTTGCACGAAAAATACGGGCTGCTGCGGATAGAGCAGAAATGCAGGTGTGCCGTTGGGCCAGCAGCTGGCTTGGCGAGTGAAGCCGGGCTTGCCCGCACTGATGGCATCGTTTCGCGCGCGAACTTGCGCTTTGGCCCATGGTTGCAGGATCGGAGCATCGGGGTCACCCATTTCGAAAACGGGCTGCGCGCCCTTCTCGAAAAAACCGGCATTGGGGGAGCCATGCCGAGGATCAAACGGGGGAACCGGCCCGGGGCCCGACGGAGGCGGAATGAACGGTCCGGGGGTGGCGGCCCAGCCGACGGAAGGATTGGGAGCAAAATCGGGCGGCGAACCGGTTTGCGCGGCGCGTCCGGCGCCGGTCACGAACATGAATACCCCAAAGCCTATCCCAACGATCGCTGCCAATCTGGACATGATTATTCCTCCTTGATGCCCCGTCTATCGCCAGTCAGCGATGATGTAAATGTCCGGGATGGGTCATCTTTCGGGACCGTCTCGAGGACGGCGCGGATCATCCGCTTTTCCAAGAGCATGGGCATTTGGCGCAGTCTGCCGGGCATGCCGACATTCGCACTGACGCTAGGCTCGGGATATTCTTCACAATCTGAATCCAATTGGAGATGGCGATGCAACGGAGACTTTGGGTCATTTTGCCCCTCCTTTGTTATGGTCTTCCGGCCGTAGCCGCGGCGCCCACCCACGCGCAAATTATGACTTGGTGCAACGACTCCAATCCCGACTTGCGCATCCGCGGTTGTTCTCTCTTGATTCAGTCGGGCAAGGAACCGGCGAAAGTGCTCGCAGGCGCATTGTTCAATCGAGGCAACGCTTATGAGGCCAAGGGCCAATACGACCTGGCCATCCAGGATTTCGATGCTGCGATAAAGCGCAACCCGAATGACGCGGCGGCGTTTTTCAGCCGCGGAAGTGCCTATTTTGCCAAAGGGCAGACCGACAGCGCCATCCAAAATTTCGATTCTGCGATTCTGCTCGACCCGAAGGACGCCACGGCGTTCAACAATCGCGGCGAAGCTTACCGCGAAAAGGGCCAACAGGACCGCGCCATCCAGGATTTTGATAAAGCCATAGCGCTTAAGCCCAATTACACCGATGCGTTCAACAATCGCGGCGCTGCTTACCTAGCAATGAGGCAAGCCGAACGCGCCATCCAAGATTTCGATTCTGCGATAAAGCTCAACCCGAATTTTGCCGATGCCTTTCGCAACCGTGGGGGCGCTTACCTTGTGAAGGATCAAGCCGACCTCGCCGTCAAGGATTTCGATTCTGCGATAAGACTCAACCCAAGAGATGCCATTGCCCTCTACTACCGCAGCGTGGCCAAGCAGAGTACAGGGGACTCCAATGGCATCGCCAAGGACCTTGCGGCCGCGAAGGCGATTGATCCAGATATTGCCAACAAACTGGGCCACTAGGGCTCATACCTCACAAAAAACCCCGTTCTCGTGAACTTCGGCGTGGCACGAGTTCGTTGGGCCTTGACCCCTCGGTTAAGTCATTGCAGGAACAGAGGATGATCGAGAAGACGCTCATCCCTGTCACCGTTCTGACCGGCTATCTTGGCGCAGGCAAGACGACGCTTCTGAACCGCATCCTTTCCGAGGATCATGGGCGGCGCTATGCGGTTATCGTCAACGAATTCGGCGAGATCGGCAT
The DNA here is from genome assembly GCA_035631495.1 of Micropepsaceae bacterium. Taxonomy (GTDB): domain Bacteria; phylum Pseudomonadota; class Alphaproteobacteria; order Micropepsales; family Micropepsaceae; genus CAIYRG01. The sequence goes on along the minus strand of DASQIQ010000313.1, from coordinate 14,050 downwards.
CGACAACGACCTCATCCTGAACACCGACGAAGAGCTGTTCGAGATGAACAATGGCTGCATCTGCTGCACCGTGCGGGGCGATCTGATCCGAACGCTGCACGGCCTTCTTGCCAAGGGCGGAAATTTCGACGCCATCGTGGTGGAGACGACGGGCCTGGCCGATCCCGGCCCGGTGGCGCAGACCTTTTTCGTCGATGGCTATCTGCGCTCCAAGACCGAGCTGGATTCGGTGACCACCGTGGTCGATGCCAAACATGTCGAATTGCGGCTCGATGACAGCCGCGAGGCCTTGGAGCAGGTCGCCTTCGCCGATCAGATTGTCCTCAACAAGACCGACCTCGTTTCCGAAGACCAACTGCGCGCGGTCGAGCTACGCCTGCGCAAGCTCAATCCCATGGCGCCGATTCACCGCGCCCAGCGCTCCAATGTGAAACTGGACGCAATCCTGGGACGCGGCGGCTTCGATCTGAACCGCATCACCGAGCTTGAACCGGAATTCCTCAATCCCGGCGATGGCGATTTGGGCCATGTTCATGACGAACATTGCGGCCATGACCATGACGAAGATGACCATGGCGAAGATGGGCACGATCACAAGCATGATGACGGGATCAAGAGCGTCGCGTTGACGCTTCATCGCCCGATCGACAGGCGCCGAATCGCCCGCTGGCTGACGACGTTGGTGAAAAATCAGGGGCAAGACATCCTGCGCGCGAAAGGGATCATAGACGTCAAGGACAATGATCGCCGGCTGGTCTTTCAGGCCGTGCATATGATCCTGGAAGGCGATCTCCAGCGGGAGTGGCGCGAAGGCGAGCCGCGTTATTCGCGCATGGTCTTCATCGGCCGCAATCTGAATCCGGCCGAGCTGAAAGCCGGCTTCGAGTCCTGCGCAGCCTAAAGGGGACAACACATGGCGCTTTTCGTCATCTCTTACATCGACAAGCCGAACAGCCTGGCATTGCGAATGGCGAATCGAGAGGCCCATCTCGCCTATGCCCATGCCGACGACAAGCCGGCAAAGGTAAAGCTGGGTGGGCCCTATCTCGACGAAAAGGGCGACATGGCCGGCTCGCTGATCATTGTGGAGGCGCCCGCCCGCGCGGACGCAATGGCGTTTACGGAAAACGATCCCTATGTGAGAGCCGGCCTGTTTAGCAGCATCGATGTCCGCCCCTATCGCGTGACCATGAACAAGCTCACCTAGCAGCAGTCCCAGGTGGGGCCCTCATGGGCCGTGGGCGTGCCCATCAGCCAGCCGACATCGTCGTACAGCACCTCTCGCAGGGGCTTATAGAGCTTGAACTGGTGGCGGCGTTCGTCCTCGGTCCAGAAAGCCACGACCGTCTCCAGAGGCGGGCAGCCGGGCACCCTACAGGCCATTTCCGAGACCAGCACCACGGCATCCAGGGGGAGCTTAAAACGCCGTCTGGTCCAGCCCTGAACAGCCTCCAGGCGGAGGAGGAAGGCGGGATCGGGCGGTGACTCTCCAAGCAGCATAGAACTGGTTCTTCAGGGCCTTTTGGGTCTTGTTTCGGGGTCCACCTCTCGCCCACGCCACAAGGGATGAAGCCACGCGCTTGCGTATTATGGCCATTAGCGCCCAGCCAAAAAAGATGTGCAATATGGCAGCGATGCGCGACCCTTAAGGAGGCCGCGCGCGAAAGTCACGGGGGCCGTCATCATGGGTAAATCCGTGCCTGGAAAGGCTGGGAGAACCCGGCGCCGCGTCCAAATTTTGGCCACCGCAATTGCTGTGGGCGGGCTCGCACTCGTCGTCTTCGCCTTCGCCCAAACTCGCGATTATCTGCTGGGCCAAGAATTGGTGGCGGCCTATCCGGACGAAATCCCCCTAAATCCGACGCTCACCGCCTACGCCAATGAGGTCGGAGGAGCGGCCTTCAACGCGAACTGCACTGCGTGCCATGGCGCCGATATGAAGGGCAACCAGGCAAAGGGCGTGCCGAATCTCACAGACAATGTCTGGTTGTATGATTTCGGGCGGGTCTCGGACATCGAGCGGACGGTGCTCTATGGCATCCGCTCAGGTCTGGGAAAATCGCACAACGTCACGGACATGCCGGCGATGGGGCGGCAAAAGGCTCTTAGCTCGGCGGAAATCAAGGATGTCGTCGCCTACACCCTGTCCCTCAGTAGGCATCCGGAAAATCCCGCGGCGGTTGAGCGGGGAAGCAAACTCTTTCAGGATAAAGGCGTCTGTTATGATTGCCATTCGCGCGATGCGACCGGCATTCCCGATTACGGCGCCCCCAATCTGACCGATAACGACTGGATTTACGGTGGCGACGAAGAGGCCGTCTACAAATCCGTCTACGACGGCCGCCACGGCCAGTGCCCGGCGTGGATCGACAAGTTAAGCGCTCGAACAATCCGCGCCATCGCGGTCTATATCCATTCGATGTCTAAGGAATCGCCGGAATCGCCAAACAAACCGTCGGCGTCACGCGCGCCTGGGGCGAAACACGCATGATCGACAAGGCAGGGGAAAAGACGAGCGAGCGCCAAGGGGCCTGGGGCGGCATGGCCCAGGTGAATCCGCGCCGTTCTCTGATCCTCTTTGCGGCCGGCGCCATTCTTGGATTGGTCATCGCCGGTATCGGCCTTTTTACCGCCGCGGGTACCAAGGCCTCCGGCATTCCCGCCGAGGACGTGGCCTTGATCAATGGAAGACACATCCTGCGCAGCGACTTCATCGCGCAGACGCAAGTCGAAACGACACTCCCGTTCGATCAGACCACCAAGGAGCAGCGCCTCAAAGTGCTCAACGAGATGGTGGACGAGGAGCTTCTGGTCCAGCGCGGGCTCGAGGTCGATCTCGCGGCATCCGATCCGGACGTTCGCGCCGCGGAAGTTGCGGGCGTGCAACTTCAGGTCGACGCCGATGTCCTCGCAGAGCAGCCATCCGACGAACAGCTCCAGGCCTATTTCACGGCGCATAAGGATAAATATTCCGCCGAAGGCATCATGGCGCTGAGGGATCTCATCTTCCGTCCGGACCTATCCCTTTCGCCCGAGCAGGCAGCGGCAAAAGCCAAGGAAGCGGCGGATGCGTTCCGCAAGGGCAGAGACAGCGACGATATTGCCGCCACCTTTGGGCTGAAGGATTCCGGCAAACTCGAACGCGGCGATTTGTTCGATTTTGCCGTGAAGATCAAGCTCAGTCCCGCGCTCTATGCCGCCGCCGAAGCCCTTTCGACGCGCCAGGCGGCCGGTCCGATTGTCGATGCCGGTAATGTCCATCTGATCCTGATGGAGAAGCACGATCCCGGAGCGGTTCGCAGCTTCGCGCAAGCGCGCGACGCGGTATTGCAGGATTACAAAAAGGAAGAACAGACCCGCGTCGAAACCGCCAATTTGAAATATCTCAAAGGCAAAGCCGATATTCGGCTCGCCCCGGAGTACCGCTGATGAGGGCGCTGGGCCAGATCGGTTTGGCGGTCCTCATTATCCTGGCCAATGTCGCGGATGCGTTCGCCCACACCAGAAGCGAGACGCAATCGGTTTGGCGAATCTCCGGCTCGACCGTGCACGTCACCTACACCATTCCCGATATCGAAATTCCCCGCCTCGCGCATCCCGGCGGCGCCCTGCCGTCGGACTCGGAATTGGCGGATTACGTACGCCAGAACGTGACGGTTCTGCGTGCCGGTCAATTGTGCGAACGCACAGAAGACGTCCGTTCGATCATGGCTTCGGCGGGCTTCAGGCGTTTCGAATTCGCCTACAGATGCACGGATGCCGAGGGCATGAGCATCCATTCGTCGGGATTTTTTTCGATGGTCCCAACCCATGTGACGTATGCACAGATCGTCACCGATAGAGGCGAGTTCATCTCGCAATTGCTGACCGCCCCGCAGCAGACATTGAGCCTGTCGTCGGCGTCCGGGCAGAGCCCGCTGCAGAACGCAAGCTTCTTCGAATATATCGGTATGGGGATCATGCATATTTTTACCGGCTATGATCACCAGGTGTTCCTGCTTGGCCTGATCCTGATTTCGAAGAGATTGCGCGATCTGATTTTCGTCATTACCGGATTCACGATCGGCCATTCGGTGACGCTTGCCCTGGCGACGATCGGCATAATCCGCCCCCATGCCGAATATATCGACGCGCTGATCGGCCTTACCATCGTGCTGATCGCGGCGGAAAACATCGGCGATTCCAATCACCGGTCGGGAACGCTGGCTTCGATCATGGGCAGCATGCTGCTTCTGATGGCCTTGGCCAAAATGACGGGGCTCGGCGGATTGCCCGTTTATCTGCTGGTTGGCACCGCGATTTTTGCGGTGAACTATCTGATGCTGTCAGGCCATCTGAAGGATGCGGCTCGTTTGCGGCTGGTGGTGACGCTGGTGTTCGGCTTGATCCACGGCTTTGGGTTCGCCAGAAATCTGCTCGATATGCAGCTGCCGACGGGGCGTCTTGCCGAGCTGTTGTTCGGCTTCAACCTTGGTGTGGAAATCGGTCAGTTGACGCTGGTGTGCGCGCTCCTGACCGCGGTCTGGCTGCTGTCCCGGCTGAAGCTGACGCTCCCACGTCCCATCGTTGTGGACGTGGCGTCGGCCTGCGTCGCCGGAATCGGACTCTATTGGTTTGTCAGCCGCAGCTACGCCTGAGAGGCCCACGCCGTCAGGAGTAGAGTTGTCCCAAATATGCGGTCAGGCGCCCCGCGATCAAAACCGCGGCCCACACTAGGGCCGTAGCGGCGACAACTTTGACCCCCCACGAAGAGACTTTCCCCGACGCCTTCCAGTCGGCAGCCTCTCGCTTCAGCGTGTTATGGAAATAATAGGTCACAACGACACCGAGAATAACCAGCGAGAACTTCCACAGGAACATACCGTCGGAGAGATATTTCGCCGGCTTCGACGACCACAGCGTGAAACCGCTAAAAACCTGGATCACGACGCCGGCCCAGATGATGGGAACCAGTCTATTCAGCGAGGTGTAGGGAATCGTCTGGAATAACCCGAGCATGCGCAGGCAAATGATGAAGATGAGCCCGACCACCATTGCGTTTCCAAACGCGTGGAGGGTCAGCGCAAACGGCCAACCCCAGGATTCCCTGACCCAGACCGCGTACTGCGTATTCGTCAGCCATTCGAGCACTGTTCAACCCTCCCTCGATCGTTATCCCACCAATAAGGTCAGGGCTAGCGGCCGCTCTGATCTATGGATTTGTTCAAGCAATATATCCCGGTGAAAGCCAGGCCCAGGACAAATATCGCGACAGCAATGACCAGCGAAAGTAACGCCATAGGCTATCCCTCCGTATCACACATAGGGCAGCAACCGTCCGCCCATGATCACCACAATCCAAGAAATCAGAACAAGGGCCGCGACCCACTTGGACGTCATTGGCGCATCCTCCCCTGCCTTGACCGCCCAAAGCCGGTCGGAGAGAGAAAAATACAGCACCGCGATTGCGCCAATAGGAAGAAAAATCATCTTCGGCGTGAAAGTGGTCTCGTTCACGTATCGGTAGGTGTCGGCCATCAACATCAGCATTCCGGTGAAAACATTCATCATCACGCCGAACACTCCCAAGGGGAGTATTCGATGAACGGCGGAGAACGGTACCGACTTCCAGAAGCCCAGCACGCGCAGCACAACGGCCAAGACCGTGCCGAACACCAAGGAATAGCCAAAGAAATGCACGGTCTGCCAGGGCACAAACCAGATCACGTTGTTGATCAACAATTCGATTTTTGGGCTCCAGTAGATCGATGAATCCGTCGGCAGCTGGTCCACGCGGATCTCCGGATGATTGATCTGACCGCCGCGGTGTCCGGTTTCGGCCATCACGCCCAGAGTGATGATCGCGAAAATCAGGACGAGATTCAGCGACCGGCTGCTAAAACGCCCGAGGTACCGATACCGCCACAGAATCATCCACGCGGCGCCACCCGTAAAGGCGAGGCCAAAAAGCGACAGCAGCGCCATATCGCGGTGGGCATCGATCGAGGCCTTGGTAATTCCGGCAATCGGAGGATCGGTCAGCGCCCACATCGCCGCGGCGCCCGTCACATAAGTCGGAGCGCCCAATATGCCGCAGATGACAAAGGCGACAAGGCCGCTCCGCTTCATCACGTCGTTGTTCATGACAAGCCCGGCGATGAAAAACGCCAGCGCCATCACAAACCCGACGGTCGGGAAGTGATTCAAGATCATGTGCACATGCGACCAGGTCTGTGGCGTTCCCACGCCCTCTGGAATGTCGCTGGCCGAAACGCCGGGGGAGGCCCGCAGCGCCAATTGAAGCTCGTGGTGACTGATCTCCCAGCCGAACTCTCCCACGACGACCATGAAAGCTAGAGTGAGAATTGAGAGGCCCAAAACCAAATGCAGTGCATTCTCGGAGAGGCGCCCGGAGCGGCGAAACCGCCATAGCTCATACCAAGCGGCGATGCCCGTCAGCGCGAGGAGGGTCAGCGCCGCATAAGACCAGCCAAGGTGGGTATCCATCCGATCAGCGGAAACCTTGGGATCGTGGGCCAACACCGCCATCGAACCATCGCCGCTGAAATAAACCGGAATGGCCAACAAGCCCAAGAGACCAAGAGCGGTGAGACTGGCGCGCTTCATCGCCTCGTTGTTGGTGCGAAGCGACACAATGTAAAACCCAAGCACAAATAGGAGCCCGACCGATGGGAAGACACTCACAAGGATGTGCAAATGCGACCAAGACGCCGGGATCAGATGCATAGAAACCCCCCAATTATTTTGTCCGCTAGTGACGGCCTATTCACCCAATTGTCAATATTCCAGCGAGAGCCGGCCGGCGCGATGCGATGATATGCCGCCTAACGCTCGCAGACCTCTTCACCGGCCGGCTGCAGCCATAGTACGCCCTGCGGCGGCCGACCGTTCACCAGCATTTGTCGCTCGTCGGCAAGCAACCCACCCGCGCCACCATCCTTGCGCGGATGAATACCGAGCGAAATCTTATCCCCGGGTCTTAAGACGGTACTCGTCCAACCGCCCCGGGCGAGTACAGCTGGCGAACCGCCCTCGATGGCCCAGGTCATTGGCCCATGGCGATTGTCGGTCAGGACCTGAATGGACACATGAGGGCTCGTCCAGAGAAATTCCTTTACCGTCCCCGAAAGCGTTACGGTCTTATCGCGCTCATACATGGCGAAGGAATGATGCGCGAAAGCGGCCGGCGCAAAGAGTGCGGCCATGCCGAGGATCGCTGCGAAGACGCCGGTTTTCATCGCTTTTTTCCCGCCGGGGCAATCCATCGCCCCCAAGCCCATCTGTCCCTATATACGCCGCACGGCCCCGCGTCCCTCAGAGTTGGGAAAGCTTGAGTGAGAACCACCTTTGGTGCGTATAATAGCAGGAAATACCTGTGTTTGGAGCATCGGCCTATGACTGAGCGGCTAGACGCCTTGCTGAACCGGCTCAAATCGGCTCCCGCGGACCATGATCTCGCGCGCCTCGAAGCGACCGTCCTGAGCCGCATCGGCCGGGAGAGGCGCGGCGATATCTTCGGCGGCAGGACCCTGCAGGTCCAGTTCGCGGTCACCTGCGGGGCGCTGCTTCTGGGCTTGGCGGTCGCCGAGCTCGCGGGCGCTGGCTTCATGCCGCGCCCATTGAACAGCGAGTTGATCGTCCTGTCCGATGACGGCGCGATGGCGCCCTCGGTCCGGCTTGAGGGCGGAATTTGAACCCGTTTTGGCGCAATCTGATCATCACCGTCGTCGTCGCCCTTCTGGCCGGCGGAATCGGCGGCTGGATGGGTGCGCAAAATGTGCTCGACAGCGATGCGCAGTCGCTCCCATTGCGGCAGACGGTCCATGAGATCGTACGCCGCGACCTGAAATTGACGCCCAGCCAGTCCGCGGAAGTGCAGGCGATCGAAGACAAATATTACGATCGGCGCGCCACGCTGCGGGAGCAGGTCGCCGGCGCCAATCGCGAATTGGCCGACGCGCTGATGGCGGATATGGCCTTTGGCCGTGAAGCGCAGCAGGCCAGCAATCATGTCGAGCAGGGGCTGGGGCAGTTGCAGAGGGCCACGATCCTATATGTGCTGCAAGTGCGCGACGTGCTCACGCCCGAGCAACAGATGATCTATGACCGCAAGGTCCGTGAGGTATTGACCGCCACCGCCTCCCCACGGCCGTGACGGTTGCGGCCGATCTGCCAGACGCGTCCCTGGCGGTCGCGGCTCGCCAAGGCGATGAGGCCGCATTCGCCGCGCTGATGCGGCGGCACAAGGGCTGGCTGTACCAATTCATCCGCCGCTACGTCGCGGATCGCGATGACGCCTATGATGTCTTGCAAGAGAGCTTCGTATCGGCCTGGGGCGCGCTTTCCCGTTTCGATCCCGAGCGGCCATTCGAGGCCTGGCTGCGCCATATCGCGCTCAACAAGTGCCGCGATCGCGCCAGACGTGACGCGGTGCGACGCGCGGCCCTTCGGCTTTTTGGTTTTGGAGGCGACATTTCGGGGGCGAGCGTCGCACCGCTTGCCGATTCCACGGTCACGGCCGATCATGCGCTACACCGGCTTGACGTCGCGATAGGGAAATTGCCTCGCCAACTGAAAGAACCCTTGGTGCTGACCACGCTCGAGGGCCTGTCGCACAAGGAAGCCGGCGCTTTGTTGGGGATCAATGCGAAGGCGGTCGAGACCCGGGTCTATCGCGCCAAGCGGCAATTGGCTTTGATGCTGAACCCCGAAGATTTGGAAGACATTAGCGGAAAACCCTGACGGACTTTCGCGCGGCGATGGGTTATTGTGGGTTGTTCCGGGGATTTCATCGAGGGGGGCCAAGATGAAATGGTATCATTATATTTTCTGCTTTCTAGGCGGCGCATTCGTTGCCAATTTTGTCCCACATTTCGTGCATGGCATTTCCGGCGAGATGTTTCCGACGCCATTTGCCAATCCGCCCGGACGCGGCATGTCGCCAGCCACGGTCAACGTCCTTTGGGCACTCTCCAATCTTATCGTGGGTTATCTGCTGCTTTGGAAAGGAAGGTTTTCCTTCGCAAAGCACGCGACGCTGATCGTTGCTTTCATCGGATTTGCCGCCATGGCGATCAATCTGAGCATCGTGTTCGCCGGGGTCCCGAAATAACTTAAGGTTCTTTCCGCGGCCAGGGATCATCCAGTCCATTGGGCGGATGGACGTCGAAGGCGTTCAGCATGGCCGCGAGCGCCACGTAATATCCGACCGCATTCACGAGTTCGACGACTTGTTCTTCGCCCAGAACGGAGATGAGCGTCGCGTAAAGGGAATCGCGGACATGGCGTTCGGTGACGAGTTCGTGCACGAAGCGGAATACGGCATCTTGGTCAGGCTTGCGCAAAACCGGGCGTTCGCCGCGTCGCATGGCGTCGATGACGGCCTGATCGATTCCCGCTTCCAGTGCCAGGCGCGAGTGCGCGGCCCATTCGTGACCCGACCGCCAGTGAACCGCGACGATCAGAACTGCCAGCTCGAAAAGCCCGCGGTCCAAATGGGTGCGAAATCGCAGTCCTTCGCCGATCGCCGACCAATGCTTTCCCAACGCCGGAAGATGCAGAAACGCATTGAAAGGACCAGTCAGATGGCCCTCGGCGTCGACAAGCGAGGCACGCTTGGCGGCGCGCGGCCCAGTGGCGATGGAGTCGTACAGCGCTTTCTGTTCCTGCGAGAGCCGCGCGGCATCGACATAGGATAAACGCGACATGAGGGCTCCGTGACTAGTGTGGTGAATTTGAAGTTCCTAAGATCAACATGGCATCCGCGTTTAGGAACTTCAAATTCGAGAACCACACTAGAATCAATAGATTGCTAGCGTGGCTTTGAATCCGAAATTCGCTCGGGGTGCTACTCCAGGTATGGCGAATTTCGGATTCGCCACACTAGCCGAGCGCGACGCCTGCGAGGCGGCCTATGCCATAGGTGACGAACGCCGCGGCATAACCGATGCCAAGCTGCCTCGTGGCCGAGAACACGACGTCACGTCCCGTGAATAGAGAGGTCGCCGCGCCCACGGTCGCGAGTGCCAGTCCCGACAGCGCAAGGCTCAGACCGATGGCGGTGAAGCCGCTGAGAAAAAAGAACGGCGCGACCGGAAAGATCGCCCCCAACGCGAAGAGGGCGAAGGACGTGCTAGCGGCCGTCCAGGCCGATCCGCCGAGTATTTTGGGGTCGATGCCGAGCTCTTCGCGCACCAGCGTGTCCAGCGCCACATCTTTTTGGCTGAGGAGGCGGCGCGCCAAATTCCGCGCTTCGGTCTCACTGAGGCCCTTTGCTTGATAGATAAGGGCGAGCTCCTCCATTTCCTCCTCCGGAGATTGCTCCAGCTCGGCCGCTTCGGTGGCGATCTGCCGCTGGTAGAGCTCGCGCGAGCTCGTCACCGACAGCCACTCGCCCATGGCCATGGAACAGGCCCCGGCCACCAAGCCGGCCAGCCCAGTGAGCAGGATCGTACGTTCCGCGGCGGCGGCACCGGCAACGCCCATGACGAGGCTCAAATTGGAAACCAGACCGTCATTGGCGCCAAGCACGGCGGCGCGCAGCGCGTTCCCCGCGGCGGAACGGTGCCGGCCTTCGAGCCGCGCCAGAGCGGGACCTGCCAGCCCATGATGGCCGGCGGAGGCGGCATGGATGATACGGGAATGGGAGCGTTCGTCGGCGGACAAGCCTCCGGCCACAGCATCGGGCTGGGTATCGTAATGGCTGCTATCGCGCGCCTCGCCCGCGGCGATGGCCGGAAGAACAAAACTCGGGCCGAAGCGCCGCGCGAGCCAACTCAGGCCTCTTGCGCGCAAGCTCGGCGTCAATATCGTGCGGGTGCGTGTCGCGCGGTCGAGCCGCGAGCGCCAGAACTCCGCGTGGGCACGCTCTACCGCTGCAAGACGGCGATAGATGCTCGCCACATTGGGGTCTTTCTCGGCCTCGGCCAACGCGGCGTAAACCGCCGCGCCGTCGACCTCGCCTTGGAGATTGTCCTTTAAACGGCGCTGCTCGTTCGCATCGGTCATGGCAGCGATTGTTCGGTCCTGTTGCTTCAAACGCCCAGGAACGGCCAATAGAAGGCAACGCTGAGCGCCAACCCGACGAATTCTACGATGGTGAGAAACACTCCGATCTTGATCAGATCGATATGGCTGAAATAGCCGTAGGAATAGCCGACAACAAGCGGCGCCGATTGGTAGGCGAAAAGCTTACCGCCGGCGGAAAATCCCCAGATCATCCCGATCCACAGCACGTCCAGACCGTGAGTCTTGGCATATTCCATGAGCACCGGCAGCGAGGTGGCGAGCATGGAAATCTCGCTCGCGGTTGCGAAATGATAGAGAAAGCCTCCCCAATACAGAGTCGGAACTGCCAGCACGGGGTTCGACAAATAGGGCGTCACACCGCCGAAGAAGAAATCGGTGAGCAGCTTCAGCGCGCCGGTCGCCTGGGCCACGTTGCTCATGCTGAGCGCAGCGGCGACGAAGAACACCGGCATCAGATTGGTCTTCTGCATGTCCTCGACTTCGAGCACGCCGACAAAGGGAAGAAACGCGATGAGCGCGACGCCCAGGGCCACGGCGGATGCAGGGATATGGTGAAAGGAATCGGTCATCCAGAGCGCAATGGCAAGGGCACTCAGTAAGCTTGATTTCACCGCTAGTGGTGTCCACGCCTCGTTGCCGCCGCGGAGCTTCGCTTTCAGCTCCTCCGCGCTGCCGCTGAGGCGTTCCACTTCCGGCGGATAGGCCCAGATGGCGAACCGCCAAGCACCGAAGATGGTGAGGAGCGCGCACGGGAAGAATGCGAAGACCCACAGCGCGTAGGACACATGCACGCCGCCGAAACGCTCGATGTTGCCGACCGCCGTGATCGCGCCGGCGCCTGCGATCACCATCTTGTCGAAAATTGCAGCCGTATAGGTCAGCACCAGGAAAATTCCACGCCCGATATTCGATCCCTTCCCGACGCCGAATCCTTCGATCACGCTGACTGCAAACGAGGCCATGATGACGAGGCGTGCATTGCCGGACGGTACAAAAAACAAGAGCACGAACGACGTAATGATGAGGCCGAGCAGCAGCCGCGAATAGCTCGCGCCCACACGCGACACCACGAAAGAGCCGATCCGCTGCGGCACGCCGGTCTTATTCGCGGCCGTCCCCAGCATGATCGCGCCAAAGAGAAACCAGGGCGTATCGTTGGCAAACCCGCTGAACGCGGTCTCCACCTTGGCGACGCCCGTGACCCAGAAGAGAAGACAGCCGATCAATCCCGCCGCGCCGTACTCCATCACATTGGTCATCCAGGCCAAGATCATGAAGCTGGAGATCGCCATGGCGCCTTTTGCGGCAGGCGGAATGTCGAAAGGCCAAAGCCAGATCGTGACCGGCACGACGACGCAAATGATCGCGAAAATCGCGCGCAGGGTTTCCGAGGGCTCTACGATCGCGGCGGCATGCGGCTTGATGATGGTGATGTCGCCGGCGCTCATTGGTTTCCCCGCTGCAAGACATCAAGAGGCTACAGAGGGAGCGTCTGGAGCACAAACGTTAAACCCTGCCTGCTCGCGAAAAATTGCCGCGCTGCCGGGGCTTTGCGCTATGGTTGCCTGGGCCCTCAGGGCAATGCGAGCACATGGCGACATTGGTGAATTTGGTGCTCGCCTGCGGCGTGGCCCTTATGGGTGTTTCGAGCGCAACCGCGCAAGATTCTCCGGATTTCTACAAGGGTAAGACGGTTTCGCTTTATGTCGGTTCGACGACCGCAGGCGTCTATGACGTCTATGCGCGGCTCCTCGCCCGTCATATGGGCAATCCCAAGATCCTGCCTCTGAATATGGACGGGGCCGTAGGCTTGAGGCTGGCGAACTTCCTTTACAACGCGGCCCCCAAGGACGGCACACCAGCCGATGTGGTGGCGAAAACAAAAGCGATGCTCAAATGAGATTAGTGTGGCGAATCCGAAATTCGCCATACCTTGGGCAGCTCTGCGAGCGAATTTTGGATTCTAAGCCACACTAGCAATCTATTGATTCTCGTGTGGTTCTCGAATTTGAAGTTCCTAACGGCAGGTGCCATGCTGATTCTAGGAACTTCAAATTCACCACACTAGTGAGGAGTGAAATGAAAGTCTTCGACATGGATTCCCATCTTCGGGAAGAATATGTGCTGGATGAGGTCTATCGGCTGGAGGGGAAATTCGCCGATCAGTCACCGGTGCGGCTGAACGAGGAGAAAAACGTCCGCGCGAAGTTCAAACACAATCTTCAGCCCTGGCCCATAGAGGCCCGCAAGCATTTCAATCATTCGATCGTCTATGACCCCTATGAGAATTGGGGTGGCGGCGAGATCGCCCGCCGTCAGGTCGGTGGCTGGGACATGAAGGTGCGCCTCACGGAAAACGAGAAGGAAGGCATCGACCATCAGATGCTGTTTCCAACCCATATTCCGATTCCGACTTATATCGAAGGCGAGCTCGGGGCCGCCCTCGCCCGCGCCTACAACAATTGGGTGAAGAAGCTCGTCGCGGGCAATGAAGACCGGCTGTGGCCGGTGGGCATGATGCCGTGGGGCCACCCTGAAGCGCTGGTCGATGAACTCAAGCATTGCGTCAAGACGCTCGGTTTCAAAGCCATCCACCTGACGCCTTACAGCCATAAGCACACCATCGACGATCCGGTGTTCGAGCCGTTCTACGCCGAAGCAGAGAAGCTCGATGTTCCTCTGATGCTGCATCCGGCAACCATGGGCGAGCTGATCAATCGCTATGACAATTTCTTCGCCATGCATGTGCTGGGGCGCCCGTTCAATTGCACGGCGGGACTGGTGGCATTGACCACAGGAGGCGTGTTCGAACGCCACCCCAATCTGCGGGTAGCGTTCTTCGAATGCAGCGCTGAATGGATCCTGTATTGGATGCACCGGATGGACGACGACTATAAGCGCATGAAAAACGGCTTCACGCCGAAGATCACCAAGAAGCCGTCGGAATATCTCAAGAAGAATTGCTACGTGACCTGCGAGGCGGATGAGAGAATGCTGCGCCTGGCGCTGGAAGAATTCAACG
>DASQIQ010000312.1:0-9002 GCA_035631495.1 Micropepsaceae bacterium | reverse complement strand
GGTGGCGGCCCTCGGCCGCGCGGCCGAGGCCGTCAGCGTGGTCAAATTGGGCCATTCGGGGGTGCTCGCCGGGCCGCCGGCGCGGACCAATCTGCATCTTTATACCGACGACAGCCCGCTCGATTCCGCTCCCTTCGACGTCAAGGTGAAGCTGATGGCGGAGATCGACGCCTATGCCAGGAGCAAGGACCCGCGCGTGAGACAGGTTTCCTGCTCGCTCGCCGGCGAGTGGCAGGTAATTGAGATCTTGCGCCCCGGCGGAGAATCCTTCCGTGACGTGCGGCCGCTGGTGCGCCTTTCGATTGCGTTGGTGGTCGAGGAGAATGGCCGCCAGGAGACGGGTCATTATGGCGGCGGCGGCCGGCGCGCTTACACTGACTACATCTCCCCGGATTATTGGCGCGCGGGTGTCGATGAAGCGCTCAGGAGCGCGCTGGTGAATTTGAAGTCCGTCCCGGCACCCGCCGGCGAAATGAATGTGGTGCTTGGGCCCGGCTGGCCCGGCATCCTGCTCCACGAGGCGGTGGGGCACGGTTTGGAGGGCGACTTCAACCGCAAGAAGACCTCGGCCTTCGCCGGCCTCCTCGGCCAGCGCGTGGCGTCCCCCGGTGTCACGGTGGTGGACGACGGCACGATCCCTGAGCGGCGCGGATCACTCTCCATCGATGATGAAGGCACGCCGACGTCGCGGACGGTGTTGATCGAGGACGGAATCCTGAAGGGCTACATGCAGGACCGCATGAACGCGCGGTTGATGGGCGTCGCCCCGACCGGAAATGGACGGCGGGAATCCTTCGCGAGCCAGATCCAGCCCCGCATGACGAACACCTACATGCTCGGCGGCCATCATGCCCCCGATGAGATTTTGGCCTCGGTGAATGACGGCATCTATGCGGTGCAGTTCGGCGGCGGCCAGGTCGACATCACGAGCGGCAAATTCGTGTTCTCCTGCACCGAAGCCTATCGCATCGAGAACGGCAAACTTGCCGCGCCCATCAAGGGCGCGACCCTGATCGGCAATGGCCCGGACGCGATGACGCGGGTTTCGATGATCGGAAACGACATGAAACTGGATACCGGCATCGGCACGTGCGGCAAGAACGGCCAGAGCGTGCCGGTGGGAGTCGGCCAGCCCACCTTGCGCATCGATGCACTGACCGTCGGTGGCACCGCGGCCTAGTCTGTGAGGACGTTGAACGGCAGGATCGCCTGCCGTTAACGGCGGAGACGATCGGCCGCGCCTATTCTCGTCCTGCAAAAATCGGTCGCAAAATTGGAAGCTGGGCGCTAACAGATCATCTCGTGCTCTGGTTTCACGGGCGTCCGACATGAGCGAATATTGGTTTCGGCCCAAACAGCGCGGTATCGGCGCAGGCGTGCCGTTGAATTGGAAAGGCTGGGCGCTGTTTGTCGCCTATGTCGGTGCGATCGTGGCCGTGCCGTCGATTTATGAAGCCGCGCTCGGTTATCCGGGGACACCCCTCCTACGCATTCTGGGCGTCGTGGCGATCTCGGTGCCGTTCCTGTTTGTCGCCTGGAAAAAGACCGAGGGCGGCTGGCGCTGGCGCCGCGGCGAAGAGGATATGGACGAGCCCCAACGCGATTGAGTTTCAGAGGAAATTATACGCCTCGAAGAGCTTGCAGAGATCGCCCTGCCACTCGGCGCGATAATGCCTGAGCAGCTCTTCCGCGCGGGTCTCGTGGCGATCGACCAATTCCCACAAGGGTTGGAGGAACCCCTCCTCGCCGGCGCCTCCCGCATCGAGGAGTCCGCGCTTGCGCAGACCCTGGGTTGCGATCTCCAGCATGCGGCGCGCGAGTTCATGCACATTCGTGTTGCGGAAGGGTGTCGCGAAGGCCTGCATGGGAACGGCATCGCGCATCGCCTGGCGCTCTTCGACCGTCCAGCCCTTCACCAGATCCCAGGCCGCGTCCAGTGACGTCGTATCGTAGAAAATGCCCGCCCATAGCGCCGGCAGGCCGCAAATGCGCCGCCATGTGCCGCCATCGGCCCCTCGCACTTCGAGATAGCGCTTCAAGCGCACCTCGGGAAAAATCGTCGTCAGATGATCGGCCCAATCGGCCATCATCGGCGTCACGCCTTTGAGCTCGGGAATTCGTCCGTCAAGAAAATCGCGGAACTTCTTCCCGGCGACGTCGATGTAGCGCCCGTCGCGATAGACGAAATACATCGGTACATCGAGAGCGTAATCGACATAACGCTCGAAGCCGAAGCCATCCTCGAACACAAAGGGCAGCATGCCCGCGCGATCATTGTCGACATCGGTCCAGATGTGACTGCGATAGGACAGAAATCCGTTGGGCTTGCCCTCGCGGAACGGCGAATTGGCGAACAGCGCCGTGGCCACCGGCTGAAGCGCCAGGCCGACACGGAATTTCTTCACCATGTCGGCTTCGGAGGAGAAATCGAAATTGCCCTGCACCGTGCAGGTGCGGAACATCATTTCCAGACCATAGCCGCCGACTTTGGGCATGTAGCGCCGCATGATCTCGTAGCGGCCCTTCGGCATCACCGGCACCTCGGCAAGCGTCCAGGTCGGTGCGAAGCCGACACCGAGGCACCCCGCTCCAATTTCGGCGAAGATTTCCCGCACCTGTCTTAGATGCGTATTGGTCTCGATGCAGGTCTCGTGAATGGTCTTCAGAGGCGCGCCCGAAAGCTCGAATTGACCACCGGGCTCCAGGCTGATGGCGGCACTGTCTTGCGACAGGCCGATGATCTTTTCGCCTTCGCGGATCGGCGCCCAGCCGAAACGCTCCATGCCCTCCAGCAAGGCGCGAATGCCGGTCGGACCTTCATAGGGGAGCGGTTTGTAATTCTTCAGCCCATAAACGAATTTCTCGTGCTCGGTCCCGATCCGCCAATCGGCCCGAGGCTTCGAGCCCGCGGCAATATGGGCCACGAGGTCGGCGCGCGAATTGATAGGCCCGCCGGCAGATTGCGGGATGGACATATAGGCTTCCTCTGTCCGCAAAAGCGGGTTGGCGTGGTCGGCTGGATTGAACGGGAACCTAGTGGCGGCGGGAGCGACTTACAAGGCGGGCCAATCCCCGCAAATCGCCTGCCAGACCGAGAGCGCAGCCAAGGCCGCTGTGTCGGCGCGCATGATGCGTGGCCCCAGTGTCACGGGCAGCACAAAAGTGCATTGGCGAATGCCTTCGCGTTCCTGCGGATCAAATCCCCCTTCCGGCCCCGTGAGAATGCCCCATTGCGCTTGTCGCCCCGCATCATCCAGCGCTTTGGCGATAGGAACGGCATCTCCACCTTCGTCGCAGAAAAGCAGCCTCCGCCCCGAAGGCCACGACCGCAGCAGCGCATTCAGCGCCGCGGGCTCTCTGATCTCCGGTACGCTGAGGCGGCCCGATTGCTCCGCGGCCTCGATGGCGTTGGCGCGCATCCGGCCAAGATTCACCCGGCGAGCCTCGGTCCTGTTGGTGATAACCGGTTGCAACAGTTTGGCGCCAAGCTCCGTTGCCTTTTGCGCCAAATAATCCGCAGGCGTTTTCTTGATGGGCGCGAAAGCAAGCCAGAGGTCCGGCACTTCGGCCTGGGCTTCGCTCTGGGTTTCGCAAAGAAGCGTGCAGCTCCGGCGCGTCACAGCGGCAATTCTCGCGCGCCATTCCCCATCCATTCCGTTGAACAGCAGCACATGATCCCCTTCGCGCGACCGCATGACATGGAGCAGATAATGGGCCTGGGCCTCGCTGGGCGTGAGTTTTGTGCCCGCCGCAAGGGGAGCCTCGATGAACAAGCGGATCTTGCCGCCTGCATCGGCCAGATCGGTATCGGGGGAATCGCGGTCTTTGTCCCGCCGCATAGGCGCGCTACCCTGAATTGAGCCTTTAAGAGTTGCAGCACGCATGAGCGCCGATCCGCAAGCCCCGCAGAGTCCGGCAGGCGCCCCGCGCCCGGCAGGCGCCCCGCGCCCGGCAGGCACCCCGCGCCCGGCCGATGCGGTGCGCAAGGGCTGGATCGATGATGCACCCCACGCACTGCAGCCCTATTTGCGGCTTATGCGGCTCGACCGGCCGATCGGAGCGTGGCTGCTCTACTGGCCTTGCGTCTTCGGGCTCGCTCTCGGCGCGGCCTCCGCCGGACGCGGCATTCCCAACCCGCTTTATGTCGTTCTCACCGGGATCGGCGCTATCGTGATGCGCGGCGCGGGCTGCACTTATAATGACATTGTCGACCGCGATTACGACGCGCGTGTCGCGCGCACGCGCGGGCGGCCCATCCCATCGGGCGCGGTGAGCGTGAAACAGGCCTGGGCGTTTGCGGTCGCGCTAGGCCTCATCGGATTTTTCATTCTGCTCATCTTCAACCGTTTTGCGATTCTCCTCGGTGCCAGCTCGCTTTTGCTCGTGGTCTGCTACCCCTTCATGAAGCGGATCACCTGGTGGCCGCAGGCATGGCTCGGGCTCACTTTCAATTGGGGCGTGCTGTTCGGCTATGCCGCAGAAATGGGAAGCCTCTCGCTCCCCGCTTATCTTTTTTACGCCGGCTGTTTTTTCTGGACCATGGGCTACGACACGATCTACGCGCATCAGGACAAGGAAGACGACATCCTTATCGGCGTGAAATCCTCCGCCATCCGTCTGGGCACGGCGAGCAAGCCTTGGCTTTACGTGTTCTATGCCATCGCTTTTGTTCTGATGCTGGCGGGCGGTTTCGCGGCAGGCCTCGGGATCATGTTTGCTCTGACGATGCTGGTCGCGGGCGCGCATCTTTTGTGGCAGTTGCGCTCGCTTGATATCGACCGTCCGCTGCTGTGCCTCAGATTGTTCAAGGCCAATCGCGACACCGGCGCGCTGGTCGCCGCCGCTTTGGTGTTGGGCGCGATGGCGCGTCTCTGATGAATTCGCACGGCGATGAAAGTCGAGACCGTTTCATCCGCGCCAACACCGCGCTGCAGGCGCCGCCGCTGGTGCCGGAAATCAGGCTGCATCTCGCCGGTGAGGTGATGGGGCTATGGGGCGAGACCGAGGCGCGTTCTGCGGCTCTGGCGTCCGGCATGAAAAATCTGCCGCCGCCTTATTGGGCCTTTGCCTGGCCCGGTGGTCAGGCGCTGGCGCGCTACATCCTGGACCACCCGCAGGAAGTAGCGGGAAGATCGGTGCTCGATTTCGGCGCCGGCTCGGGACTCGTCGCCATCGCGGCGGCCAAGGCGGGCGGCGCGCCGGTCCTCGCCGCGGAGATCGATGCGCTCGCACTCGCCGCCATCGCGCTCAATGCGGCAGCGAATGGCGTGTTCGTGGAAGAAATCGAAAACGACATCATCGGTACGAATGGCCGCTGGGACACGATCCTGGCCGGCGACATGTGTTACGAACGGCCTTTGGCGATGCGGCTAACCGGCTGGCTGCGGAGCCTTGCTCGTGACGGCGCACGGGTTCTGATCGGCGACCCGGGGCGGAATTATTTCCCGGCGAGCGGCGTTCAGCGGCTGATGACGTATGAGGTGCCGACCTCTCGCGACCTTGAAGATCGCGAGATGCGCGAAACCTCGGTCTATGGAATATCGCCGAACTGATTTGCGTCCATCCATTTGTGTTGGAGGAACGCGCATCCCCATGCCACAGTGAGAGTCGCCGCGCGAAGGAGAATTTCATGTCCGTCGAAGGGGAAATCGAAAGGGAAGAAGCCCATGAGCTTCATCGCACGCTCGGACCGTGGCACCTGATCTCGCTTGGCATCGGCGCCATCATCGGCGCAGGCATATTCGTCATCACCGGCCATGCGGCCGCCGCCTATGCCGGCCCCGGCGTCGTGTTCTCCTTCATGATCGCAGGGGCGGGTTGTCTGTTTGCCGGCCTCTGCTACGCCGAGTTCGCGTCCATGATCCCGAGAGCCGGCAGCGCCTACACCTATACCTATGCGACGATGGGAAAGTTCCTTGCCTGGATCATCGGCTGGAATCTGGTGCTCGAATATATGGCGGCGGCATCCACGGTGGCCGTCGGCTGGTCGGGCTATTTCGTCGAGCTCTTGAGCCAGATGGGAATCACAATCCCAAAGGCCTTTTCGTCGGCGCCCATCGCCATGACGAGCTTCGAGGATGTTTCTCTGACCGGTTCCTTTCTGAATTTTCCGGCCATGGCGGTGATCGGCATCGCCACCACTCTTCTGGTGATCGGCATTCGTGCTTCCGCCCAATTCAACGGTGTCATGGTGGCCATCAAGCTCGCCATCGTTGTGCTCGTCATCGCCTTCGGGCTGCCGCTGATCAAGACCGCCAATCTGACGCCCTTCATTCCGCCCAACACCGGCACCTGGGGCGAATTTGGCTGGAGCGGCGTGTTCCGCGCCACCGGCGTCATCTTCTTTGCCTATATCGGCTTCGATGCCGTTTCGGTCGCCGCACAGGAAGCTCGATTTCCTCAGCGCGACATGCCTATCGGCATATTGGGTTCGCTGATCATCTGCACCGTGCTCTACATCCTGATGTCCCTGACCATGACGGGCCTTGCGCCTTACCTGTCGCTGAATGTCCCGCACCCCGTGTTTGTCGCCATTGATACCGCAGGACCGCAGCTCGCTTGGCTGGGCGTTCTGGTCAATGTCGGCGCGGTGGTTGGGCTGGCCTCGGTCGTGCTGGTCCTGCTGCTCGGCCAATCGCGGGTCTTCTACGCCATGTCGCGCGACGGGCTGATTCCGCCGATTTATTCTCGCGTCCATCCGACATTCCGCACGCCCTGGCTCGGTACCATCGTTACCGGGGTCATCGCTGCGCTCCTGGCCGGCATTTTCCCGCTCGGCATATTGGGCGAGCTGGTTTCCATCGGTACTCTCCTCGCATTCACCATCGTCTGCCTCTCCATCCTGGTGCTGCGGGCGAAAGCACCCGACGCGCCGCGGCCGTTCCGCACACCAGCCGTCTGGATCGTGGCGCCGCTCGGCATGGGCATGTGTCTTTTCATGATGGCGTTCCTTCCCATGGACACCTGGTTGCGCCTCATTGTGTGGACGATTGTCGGCCTCATCATTTATTTCATGTACGGGATGCGTCACAGCAGAGAGCCCGAATGGAGTTTGGTGAAACAGCCGGCGGAGTGATCGCGTGAGGGAAGAGAGCCTCACCGATCTCGCACAGCCCGATCCCATTATCGCTTACGAGCACCAGCTTCATCGCACGCTCGGGCCGTCGAGCCTCATCATGCTCGGCATCGGCGAGATCATCGGCGCCGGCATCTTCGTGATCACCGGCACGGCGGCGGCGGATCATGCCGGCCCCGCGGTGCTGATATCCTTTTTGATCGCAGGCCTCGGCTGCCTGTTTGCCGGCCTTTGCTATGCCGAGTTCGCCTCGCTCATTCCGGAATCGGGCAGCTCCTATACCTATGCCTACGCCACCATGGGGCGGTTCATGGCCTGGTTCATCGGCTGGAACATGGTGCTGGAATATCTGGTCTCCGCCTCGACGGTCGGGGTTGGCTGGTCGGGCTATTTCATCAGCCTGCTGAACAATTTGGGAATTGCCTTCCCCGCCGTGTTCGCCAACGCGCCCATTGCCGGCCCCGGCTTTGCGGAATTGCACCTCACAGGCGCCATCATCAATCTGCCCGCAATCGCGCTGATCGCAGGATTGAGCATTGTGCTGGTGATCGGCGTGCGCGAATCCTCGGCCGTCAACGGCTTGATGGTGCTGATCAAGACCGGGATCGTCCTGCTGGTGATCCTGTTCGGCCTGCCCTATGTAAGCGGCGCCAACCTCACGCCTTTCATCCCGCCCAATAACGGCGAATGGGGACATTTCGGGGCGAGGGGGATTCTCGCGGCCTCGGGCCTGATTTATTTCGCCTATATCGGCTTTGAAACCGTTTCGGTCGCGGCGCAGGAAGCGCGCAATCCGCGACGCGATATTCCCATCGGGATACTCGGCTCGCTCCTGATCTGCACCGTGCTGTATGTCTTGATGGCGGTTGTTCTCACCGGGATCGGCGATTGGCGGAGCCTGGATGTGCCCAACCCGGTGTCGTTCGCGGTCGGCAAAATCCCGGCGCTCCGATGGCTGGTCATCCCCATCGACATCGGCGCGCTGGTGGGCCTGGCCTCCGTCACCTTCATAGCGCTCTACGGCCAATCGCGCGTGTTCTACGCCATGGCGCGCGACGGCTTCCTGCCGCGCCTGTTTTCCGAGGTGCACCCGAAGCTTAAGACACCGCATCGCGGCACCGTCGCGACCGGGCTTGTGGCCGCGCTGTTGGCCGCGATCTTCCCCCTCGACATCCTTGCGGACCTGGTCTCCATCGGAACGTTGCTCGCCTTCGTCATTGTTTGCGTGGGGATCATGATCTTGCGCGTGACGACCCCGCACGCTCATCGCCAGTTCCGCACGCCTTGGGTCTGGTTTGTCGCCCCCGCGGGCATTGTCACCTGCGGTCTGATGATGGTCAGTCTATCCAACGCGACCTGGATCCGGCTGGTGGTGTGGACGATTGTGGGCCTGGTCATCTATTTTGCCTATGGCCACCGCCACGCCGCGCCGTGGAAATGGAAAGTGCAGTAGTCTCGTCCCCATGAACTACCGTTCCTTGCGAGAATTCCTCGCTCATCTCGAGGCCGAGGGCGAATTGGTGCGGGTCTCCGCGCCGGTCTCCACCGTGCTGGAGATGACGGAAATCCAGACCCGGCTTCTGGCTGAGCGCGGGCCGGCGGTGATCTTTGAGAACCCCATCAAGGCGGACGGCACGCGTTCGTCCATTCCGGTGCTGGTCAATCTGTTCGGAACGGTCAAGCGCGTGGCGATGGCTGTGACTTTGGG
This sequence comes from Micropepsaceae bacterium, assembly GCA_035631495.1. Lineage (GTDB taxonomy): Bacteria > Pseudomonadota > Alphaproteobacteria > Micropepsales > Micropepsaceae > CAIYRG01. Next base: position 219 of record DASQIQ010000312.1, on the reverse strand, counting down.
TGGCGTCGAACGCAGCGACGCGAAATCCTTGCGCGAAGTCGGGGAATTGCTGGCGACATTGCGCCAACCCGAGCCGCCGCGCAGCATCGGCGAGGCCTTCGAGCTCTTGCCGCTTGCCAAGACCTTCATGGCGATGAAGCCCAAGACGGTAAGCCGCCCGCCCTGTCAGCAGATCGTGATTAAAGACGCCGATATCGACCTCGCCCAATTGCCGATTCA
>DASQIQ010000311.1:0-2452 GCA_035631495.1 Micropepsaceae bacterium | reverse complement strand
AGAACAGTCTTTTGTATTCCTGATAGGCGAGTTTGGCGTTGGCGATGGCGACCTTGCCTTTCAGCGCGGCGAGCCGCTCCTTCTCGCCGGGGTCGTTGGCGCGCGCGATCTTCTCATCCAGCTGCTTGTCGACGGCGGTGTCGATGCGGCTGACGAAGAAGCTGGCGACGCTTGCAACGTGCGAGGGGTCGCCGCCATTCGCGACGAGCTTTTCGAGGCCCTTGATATAAGCCTCGGCGACCTGAACATAGACTTTTTGCGAGAACAGCAGCGTGATGTTGATGCTGAGGCCCTCAGCCGTCAGGCGCTCGATCGCGGGCAGGCCTTCGCGTGTGGCGGGCACCTTGATCATCAAATTCTTGCGGCGAACGTCCTTCCACAGCCGCTTGGCCTCCGCAATCGTTCCTTTGGTGTCCATGGCGAGATATGGCGACACCTCCAGGCTGACAAAGCCGTCCTGTCCTTTCAGCTTGTCATAGACCGGACGCAGCACGTCGGCCGCATCTTGAATGTCCTCGACTGCGAGATGTTCGAACAAATCGGCAATGGGGCGATCGCCCCTCTGCAAGGCGCGGCCAATCGGGCCGTCATATTCATCCGAACTGCCGATCGCCTTCTCGAAAATCGAGGGATTGGAGGTCACGCCCTTGACGCCGTCGGCCTCGATCAATTTTTTCAGGTCGCCCTTGCTGACAAAGCCACGGGCGAGGAAGTCCAGCCAGACCGATTGGCCGCGGGTTTCAAGTTGCTTGACCGGATTCATGATGTCCTGTTTTTGGTTCGAGCGGATGCGGGTTTGGCCGCGGAAACGGACATTACCGAGACAGCCGGCCGCCAACAATCCTCGCGGTTTCGCCAGTGACGGGATTATGGGGACACCCGACAAGAACCAATGCTCTTCTCGAAAGATCGATCCTTGTGAAAGGACCGTCTAACCCATCAGGACTGATCAATTTTTCGGACTTCGCGACAGTCCGCGAATGCTGCATGTCTGGGCTGCTAGTGTGGCGACCCTGACGCTCCTTTCAGTCTCGCAGCGGCCTCTTCGAAGGAGCGTCAGAGTCAAAGCCACTCTAGAATCATACAGTTGCTGGTGTCCCTTGGGTTCTGACATTCGTAAAAGTGCTGGCTCGCGATATGATACGAATGTCAGAACCGGGACACTAGCGCGTCAGACTTCCGGCCAGCTATCGGCACTGCTATCCTCGTCGCAAGCAAAAATACGCAGGGGAGGATGCCTAAATGACGCACCACGATGTTCGCGCCGCCAGCCGCCGCCGCTTTCTGCAATATTGCGCGGCCTCGCCGCTTCTGGCTTCCGGCGCGCTGGCCGCTCGTGGAGCGGAAGCTCCCTCCAAATGGCCCGATCCGATGATGTGGGCGCCTCCCGGCAGCGGCGAATTGATCAAGACACCCAGGGAAGCGATCAACGTGTTCGATTTCGAGCCGGTTGCCCGGGCGAATGTGCCTCCGGCGCATTTCGGCTACATGGCCTCGGGTATCGACGACGAGCTGACGCTGCGCGCCAATCGCGAGGATTTCAAGAAGTTCGTTTTGACGCCGCATCGTCTCAACGACGTATCCAAGGTCGATACCAGCATTGAATTGTTCGGTACGAAGTATGATTCGCCGGTCTTCGTTTGTCCGACCGGCGCCAACCAGTTCTTCCATCCCGATGGCGAATTGGCGGTGGCAAAGGCGGCCCGCGCGGGAAATCACCTGCAAATGCTTTCGACATCGTCAAACTTCTCCGTCGACGACGTCACCAAAGCGCGCGGGGCTCCGGTCTGGTTCCAGCTCTATGCCTCGCCGAGCTTTGAGGTTGCACAGGCCTTGATCAGGCGGGCCGACGGCGCCGGCTGCCCGGTGCTGGCGGTGACGGTCGACCGTATCGCCGGCCGCAACCAGGAGACCTTGTTCCGCCTGAGGAAGACCGACACGCGCGATTGTTCCGACTGTCACGACCGCTCGAGCTTCGCCAAGCGGGCGCTGCGGCGGCACAATTATGACGGCATCGATCTTTCCTGCATCAAAGGCGGCGGCGAATCCTCCAATCTGAACTGGGACACGGTCAAGCGCATGCGCGATGTGACGAAGATGAAGATCATTCTCAAGGGCATCGTCACGGCCGAGGATGCCGAACTCGCTGCGCAGAACGGCATGGACGGGATACTGGTTTCCAACCATGGCGGCCGCGGCGAGGACAATGGCCGCTCGACGATCGATGCGCTACCGGAGATCATGGCTGCGGTGAAAGGGCGCATGGTGGTGATCGTGGACAGCGGATTCCGCCGCGGCACCGACGCGGTCAAGGCGCTCGCGATGGGTGCGCAGGCGGTCGGCATCGGCCGGCCTTATCTCTGGGGATTGGGCGCCTTCGGCCAGGAGGGCGTCGAACGGGTGCTGGAGCTTGTGCGCATCGAGACCCGCGCAGCCATGCAGCAATGCGGCG
>DASQIQ010000310.1:0-4504 GCA_035631495.1 Micropepsaceae bacterium | reverse complement strand
ATAACGCAGCACCGCAAGCACGATCACGGAAGGGTTTGCCGCGGGCGTCGAACCGAGAATCGTGCTTCCCGCAATCTCTTCGAGGCGAAGGCTGGTGATAAAGGGAAAAAGAAAAGCGGCGCGGAGCTTTCCCGTGCCGATGCAATCGCGCACGAAGAGATCGACCGGCTTGGAGGGACCGCCCTCACCTTCCGCGGCGTAAAGAGCGAGCATGCGTTCGATCGATTTCGCGCCGACCACATAAGACGTCAGGCACGAGAAATTCTGCCCGGCAAGATCGATCAGCTGCAGGTCTGACAGGCGGAGCGGCCGCCTTGCAGACATTTCGACGCGGTCGAAGGCGCTCTTCAGCGCCTTCAGCATGCCCAGATGGGGCGGCGCCAAAATATCCGTGAACAGAATATCGAAGCGCTGAAACAGCTCCGCCCCGATGGCGTCCTCAATGACGGGACGGACATGCTCGGACAACAGGACATCGTCTTCCATGATGTGGACGGCGGCGCCACGCGAGCCTTTCGCGGATTCGAGTGCCCGCATATGGGAGAAGAACGCGCCCACTTCCCCGTGGCGGAGTTCGCTGCGCGAAGGGGGCAGTGTCCTGCCATCCGCGGCGCCAAAGCGGCTGTAGCGATCCGTCAGACCGAGCGTCGAGAGCTGCTCGTCCATGGCGGCTCGCCGCGCGACACTGCGGTCGAGATTGATATAGACGCCGTGATAGGTCGCAGAGTCCGCTGGCATGGATCGGCTGAGCCTGAAACGCGCCCAACCGGCTTACCCGGGGGATGGTTTCAAGTCCACAACGAGCTTGAGTGTCAGCCCAATTTGTTCGCCTTCGAGAAGCCGCGCGGCACGATGCGTCCCGCCTGGGCGCGCGCGCCGCGATAATCCTTCAGTTCGGCGGGCGCAAATGTGCGGCCATTGGCGTCGCGCAAGCCATCCTTCCAATCGAACACGCGCGCGTCGGCAAGGCTTCCGTCCTTGTGGCGCTGCAGGATCACACCGCGGCCACGCGCCAGCTCGGGCACCTCGGCGAGCGGGAATATCAGTAGCTTGCGGTTCTCGCCGAGCACCGCAACACTATCGCCTTCGACGAAGGTGGCGACAATCGCCTCAATACCAGGGGGCACATTCATCACCTTCTTGCCAGAACGCGTCATCGCCACCGCGTCGTCTTCCGCGGTGACAAATCCATGTCCCGACATCGCGCCCAGGAGAAGCTTGCGCCCCTCGCGATGCACGAACATCGCGACGATATCGGCCTCCGGCGGCAGGTCGATAAAATCGCGCAACGGTTCACCGAGGCCGCGTCCGCCGGGGAGCTTGGCGCAATCGAGCGTGAAGAAGCGTCCGTCCGTCGCGAACAGCATCAGCCGGTCGGTGGTTTCCGCGTGCAGCCAGAATTTGCCGCGGTCGCCTTCACGGTACTTCACCGCCTCGTTCTGATCCTGGTGGCCCTTGAACGTGCGAATCCAGAGTTTCTCGGAACAGATGATCGTCGCCGGCTCCTTCTCGACCATGGTGGCGGCGGCACTGGCTTCTTCCGCAAGAGCCTGGAGCTCAACCAACTCCGCGGGTTTGGCAAATTCCGTCCGGCGCCGCCCGAGCGCGGTCTTCAACCCGAAGCGCTGGTCGATCTCCTGGATCTCCTCCACCAGTTTCTGGGACTGCAACTTTTCCGAGCCGAGAAGCCGCTTCAGCTCCTTCTGTTCTTTGGCGAGAGCATCGTGCTCCTCGCGGATTTGGATCTCTTCCAAGCGGCGAAGGGCACGCAGCCGCATATTGAGGATCGCTTCGGCCTGGCGGTCGGAGAGCTTGAACGCAGCTATCAGTTTGGGCTTGGGCTCGTCCGAGGTGCGGATGATTTTGATGACCTTGTCGAGGTTGAGGTAGACGGCGAGATAGCCGTCCAGCACCTCCAGCCGGTCGGCGATATGAGCGAGGCGATGGCGTGTGCGGCGGCCCAGGACGTCGCGGCGGTGATCGAGGAATGCCTCCAGCGCTTCGCGCAAGCTCATCACGCGCGGCGTCACGCCTTTGTCGAGTACGTTGAGATTGAGGCTGATGCGCGATTCCAGCTCGGTCTGGCGGAACAATTGTTCCATCAGGATTTCCGGCTCGACCGTGCGGCTCTTGGGCACCAGGATGATGCGGATGTCTTCGGTGGATTCGTCGCGCACATCTTCGAGCGCGGGAAGTTTCTTCTCCTCGATCAATTGCGCGATGCGTTCGATGAGCTTGGCCTTCTGCACCTGGTAGGGAATCTGGTCGACGACGATCTGATAGGTGCCGCGCGCGCCTTCTTCGCGCCGCCAGCGCGCGCGCAGCCGGAAACCGCCGCGCCCGGTGCGGTAGGCCTCCTGGATGGTCGCGGAATCATCGACGACGATGCCGCCCGTCGGGAAGTCGGGGCCTTTGACGAATTTGAAGATCGTGCGGTCCTGAACCTTGGGGTTCTCCACCAACGCAATGAGCGCCTGGCACAGCTCGCCGGCATTGTGCGGAGGGATGGATGTCGCCATGCCGACCGCGATACCGGTGGCGCCGTTCGCCAAGAGATTGGGAAAGGCGCCGGGCAGAACGACCGGCTCGCGGTCTTCGCCGTCATAGGTGGGGCGGAAATCGACGGCGTCTTCGTCGATGCCTTGAAGCAGCATTTCGGCGACGGCCGTAAGCCGGCTCTCGGTGTAGCGCATCGCCGCCGGGTTATCGCCGTCGACATTGCCGAAATTTCCTTGGCCTTCGACCAGCGGGTAACGGACGGCGAAATCCTGTGCGAGGCGCACCAGCGCGTCATAGACCGCCTGATCGCCATGGGGATGGAATTTGCCGATGACATCGCCGACCACGCGGGCGCATTTCTTGAAGCCGGCCGCGGGATTAAGGCCGAGCTCGCGCATCGCGTGCAAAAGGCGCCGGTGCACCGGCTTGAGGCCATCGCGCGCATCGGGAAGCGCGCGCGAGCTGATGGTGGACAGCGCATAGGCGAGATAACGCTCGGAAAGCGCCTTGGCCAACGGCTCTGGACGGATGTCGTCCTTGAAAGGAATTTCGCCCATGGGGAGTCTTTAAGCCGATTCGGTTGCGGCGCGAGCGGCAAGATCGGTGAGCCGTGTACGCGCTTCCGGCATCGTTTTGTCGTGCGGCATGAGCAGCCATTGATCGAGAAAATGCGCGGTCAATTGCAGGCCGGCGAGAAGGTCGGCAGGGCCAGGGTCCCCCGCCTGTCGTCCGAGCAGGAAGAGCGGCAAGGGAAGCAGCCGGTCGCGATAGGGTTCGCCCGCGCCCCGTGATACCGCGCGGCCGGTGCGCGGCGAGACATAGATGAGATCATCGCCCGCTCCCGTGGCCGCACAGCGCGCCAGGTCAAGACCGAAACCAAGCTCGTTCAAAAGCCCGATCTCCCAATGCACGAACAGACGCGCCCAATCGGAAAATTCATGCTCCATAATCGCATCGAGAAGCGCATCGGCCCCTTCATAGGCCGCCTCATGGGGCTCGCGCTCGGGCAGCACCGCGGCGGCGACGGCCGAGAGCGCATTCAGTCCGCAAAGCGCCGCGCGCTGTTCGAAGATATCGCCGGCCCGCGACCGGGCGAGCTCTACCGTGAAGATGCCGAGATGTTCGGACAGGCGCGCACGCCAGACCAATCGCACGCGGTTGCCGGGCTGCAGCACCGCACGGCCCTTGGAGGACGAACCGCCGCGGACGAGCCCCAAATGCCGGCCATGATCCCTCGTCAAGGCTTCCAATATGCCGCTGGATTCGCCATGAGCCCGCAGGCTCAGCACGATGGCGTCGTCAGCCCATTCCATCGTCGGCCCACATATGAACAGCCTGGGAACAAACTTCATCCACAGCTTGGGGATATCCCGTCAACTCATTGATCCTTTGGGTATTCCAAGCCCCATTCGCGATAGTGTTCGTGACTGTCTCCCCAATGTTCGGCGACCTTGCTGTGGAGAAACAGATGCACCCGGCGGTCGAAGACCGCTTCCATCTCGTGCCGCGCCGCCTCGCCGATGGCTTTGATGGTGAGCCCGCCTTTGCCGATGACGATGCCCTTCTGGCTTTCGCGTTCGACAAAGATCGTTTGATCGATGCGCACCGAGCCGTCCTTGTGGTCCTTCCAGCTCTCGGTCGTCACGGTGGACGCGTAGGGAAGCTCATCATGCAGCCTGAGATAGAGCTTTTCGCGGGTGATCTCGGCGGCAAGCAGGCGCGAGGGAATATCGGCGACCTGATCTTCGGGATAAAGAAATGGGCCCTCGGGCATAAAGCCGGCGGCATAATCGAGCAACTCTGCAAGCCCATCGCCCTTGGGCGCCGAGATCATGAAGGTGCGATCGAAGACGCCCGACTTTTGCAGCCGGTCGGCCAAAGGCAGCAGCGCATCGCGCCGCATTGCATCGATCTTGTTCAGTACGAGAGCGGCGCGCCGGCCCGCTTGTTTCAGCCCTTCGATGATGCGTTCGGTGTCGCCCGCTGCGAGCCCATTCGGGTTGGC
>DASQIQ010000309.1:0-4724 GCA_035631495.1 Micropepsaceae bacterium | reverse complement strand
CAAAAAGATCGAAAAATCGAGAACTAGACGGATCGACGATACCGAGCGTGACAGTTTATTTGCAGGATCTTCACGCTTTTCACTGATTTAAGCGATCTGTGATGGCCGAGGCTGCAATACAGGAACAAAAAAAGTATTTTCTCTATATCGATATTCTCGGATTTGGCGGGCTCGTAGTCTAGGACCGCATCAGAGATTTGTACCGTCGGCTTGATAGCTTGAATGCGCATGCGCATCCGTCATTCAGCACCATTGTTTTTTCAGATACGATCGTCATCTACAATAAGGATGATCTCGATTGGGATGAACGCCTCCAATACCGCCCTATCTGTTGTATCCTTTGCCGCAGCCCAGGCCTGGGCCGCATCGGTAATTGCTAAATCCGGTTTGGCGACGACGGGCATCGGGTCGGGCGTGGCATTGACAATGGAAACTGTTTTGCCCCCAAGCGACCCATAGACGAAGGGCTCTTGTTTTTGGCCTGTCATCTCCAGAACATCGTCGCGCACATGGCCGAACGCCAATCGGATGTCGATTCCGGGTGAAGCAATGTGCTTTAGAAGAGCCGAGGTGAATGGGCTGTTACGCTCTCCGCCGTCAAGTGCGATCGAACCAGCCCTTGCTGCGAATGCAATCAAGGTGTCGGAGACCACTGGCTCCACTTTTGCTAGGCCGCGCCCCATCGAACGTGAGCCGACCGAACGCGTCATCGTCTTGAGAAAGGGGTTGTCGCGGCAAGCGTCGAGAATGACGAGGCGCAGGCGTCGCGCTGGTTCGATCGCCCTGAGCACGCGATCAAGCAACAGAGCTTCATCATCAACGTCAAAGTCGCGAGCGAGTTTTGCATCTATGGGAACCAGATAGTTGTTACCGTCTATTTCCATGCCGTGGCCGGCGTAGTAGACGACAGCAATGTCCGCATCAGCGGCTACGTAAGCGAAGTCGCTGACGGCGCGTCGCAGGTCCGCGAGGCCAGCGTCCAGCCGCAGTTGTACACTGTCAAAATGTATTGCCTTGAGTAGATCGGCCACGGCCAGAGCGTCATTTGCCGGGTTGGGCAGGCGGGGCACATTGACGTAAGTCGAGTTGCCAATAACGAGGGCGACGCGTTTATCCGCCAAGGCATTTGCATTGATCAGACTCACAAACAAAAGCGCGACGCAAACGGTAATGATCCGGCGCATGGTCATGTTTCCCCGTTTGGGTTTTGCGCCTATGCGGCTATCCGCGCGCCAAACCGTCGGCGACTGGCCCGCGGCCTCGTCTTCACTCAGAGTACGGTTGATTGTCGGTAAGGTCAACAACCCTAAGGCGACACCGCGCTCTGAGCAAACCGGGCGAGTTTTTTGGAAGCGTTCGCCGCAAGCGCCTCCGATCAGGTTCGGTTCTACCAAAGACCTGCAAGTGCACCTCCGGCGTGCGGCCGGCTGCTCGACGAGAGGCATCTGCTCCCGGGTAGCGCGGCAATAAGATCGTTTCTGGCCGGCGCCACCTGTGCTTTTGTATGGTTGCTTCAATTGAATTGACTGCGCGTTGCGGGCATGCTTCTGCGCGCCGTGCTACGGCGAAGACAACGAATATGTCTATGGCGAACTGCTGGGAATGACGAAACGTGAGATCGCGGACCTGGCGGCGGAAGGGGTGTTTTGAGCGGCGTCGCTGCTCACCAAACGAGGGCGCGTACCCAGTAAATCCGCTCTGCAAACCGCTCGCTCATGTCCGCTTCGCTCCGAAAGCGACCGGATAGCTGCAACGCCGCGAAATGTCGCGAAGTGCCGATCGCCGACATTCAACACGATGTTCAGTGAAATTCCTTGGCGGCAAATTCTTTCATCGCCTTGAGCAAACCGTCTCTACTTTGTTGGTATGGTTCATAGGCTTCCTTGTGGCCCTCACTGACCCTACCGGCTTGACCGGCGAGACGCCTCTGGCTTGCTTCTGTCATCCAAAGCTTATATTTCGAAGCTGCGCTGTCTAACGCCTGAATGGCCGCCTCAAACTCGGGGAAGTAAGCAGCTGAAATTGCGTGAACCTTCCAAAATGGCGACACCACATCAGGAACCTCCCCGCCAATGGCAACATCTCTCCTGGCATTATTGACCCAATGATCGAACTCAAAGAGCGCCGCCACCAGCTCGTGGAACTTCTCGGCGCGTCTTTTCTGTATTTCCGCCCGTTCCTTGCGCCTCTCGGAAATCCAAGGGCCAAGCCATGTCCCCGCCAGCGTGAGGGCGCCGCCGACTAAAACCATCAGCAATGGCGCCCACATCACCGGTGATGAGGTATCTGCCATTACGTGCTCCTGGGTGTGTAGCGCTCATGCGCCTATGTCTGCGCGTCGGCTCAAAGGGAGGAGGTCGACCGGACGACAGCGGCGCCTACTCAATGCGACGGCGCAGAAATTCCTCGGCCTCCTCGGCCAGCTCGCGGACGATCTCTCGTGCCGGCATTATACGCTTCACGGCCCCTACCGATTGGCCGGCGTAGAGGGCCATCGCATCGACGTGCCCTGTCGCGGTTCTGTCCGCCACAGTTGCGGCAAAGGGTAGAACGGCACGGTTCGATCCGTCGATGTTAATCACGTTTCCGACGCTGTCGCCGTGTAGCGCTTCGGCTGCTTCGATGGCGGAGCGCAACACGCGATGCGGAGCTTCCGGCCACCCGACGTGGAACGTGCGCGTGTAGATGCTGTCCTCGGCTCTCGCGGCAATAAGCGCGTCAAGGTAGATTGGATGGACATCGGCCTCGGCGGCAGCGACAAAGCGCGTCCCCACGCGCACGCCGTCCGCACCGGCCGCGAGCGCGGCGGCCATCGCGCGGCCGGTGCCAATGCCGCCGGCGGCGAGAACGGGAACCTCCGGCACGGCCTCAAGCACCTCGCAAAGCAGGTGCACGAGGCCGACCGTGCCGCGAACATGTCCGCCCGCCTCGATCCCTTGCGCGACAATCATATCGCAGCCCACAGCCGCTGCCTTCCGGGCCTCGTCGGCCGACCCGACTTGCCACGATGCCAGTGCGCCGTGGTCATGGACAAGCTGTACGAACTCCGCACTGGGATCGCTGTAGAAGAACTCGACAATGCGGGCGACTTTGGCAGCTTGCTCGACGCACTCGCGCGCGCGGGACTGCGAAGGGGCGCCGCCCGGTCGGATAATGAAGTTCACTCCGAATGCGCGATTGGTCAGTTCCCGCGTACGATCAAGAAGAGTGGCGAGCGTCGTTGGATTGAGGCCGGCGCGCGCGGTTCCGAGCATCCCCAAACCGCCGGCTTCGGAAACGGCGGCGGCCAGTTCAGGCGGCCCGGCCGCTCCCATGCCGGCCTGCTGAATCGGGATCGTGCATTCCACCAGTTTCGTAAAACGCGTGCTCAGCATCGCGCGCTCCAAGAGCCTAGTGCGCCCGCATTCTGCGCCTCCTAACTTACCACGAGGTGTTCCGCTCCGGGTCATTTTCGACCGGGACGAAGCCAGTCGTAGGTTTCGCAATGCCGGCTGTGGCCTCCAAACCGGAAGCAGCCGGATCGGCGACGCCGGCCGTCATTGCCATGCCACCGGCCTAATCTGTGGTACGATCAAATAGCGCTCAAATCCCGGAACTGCCGTGACGGCGCAAGGGCTGGGCGCCGCACACAAGAGCCGCAACAGCGACAAGGGAGGTAGCCAATGATCGATTCGAGCCGGCGCACCATTCTGACGACCGGCGCCGCGGCCGCGGCGACAGCCGCCGCATCGCGGGTGCTCGCGCAGGCGCAGCAACCGGGAACCCCGCAGGGCTTGCCCGCCGGCGCCAAGGTCGGCGTCTACGAGAAGGGCGATGTCCGCATCCGCTATGCCGAGATCGGCTCGGGCTTCCCGCTGCTGGCGACGCCTGGCGGCGGCTTGAACTCGTGCATGGCCGTGTGGGCGCGGGCGGTGATCAACATCCCGGAGGAGTTCAAAAACGATTTTCGCGTCATCACCATGGACCAGCGCAACGCCACCGGCGGCGAGTCCACCGGCCCGGTACCGGTCGACGATCCCTGGGGTGCGTTCGCCGACGACCAGCTCGGCGTGATGGATCATCTCGGCATCAGCAAGTTCTCTTTCTTCGGCAACTGCATCGGCGGTCCGTTCGCGATGAAGCTGATGGAGCGCGCGCCGCAGCGCGTCGTGGCGGCGATATTGAGCCAGCCGGTTGGACACAACCCGGCGCAGCCGGATTACATGTACGACGCCGGCAAGACTGTCTGGGCCAAGGAGTTGCGCGAGCGCAAGCCCGACGTGTCGATGGAGACCATCGAGAAATATCTGCACAACCTCTACCGCGTGCGGCCCGATTTCGTGTACAGCGTATCGCGCGAGTTCGCGAAGTCGTGCCAGACGCCGATGCTGGTGCTGCCCGACGATATCCCGGCACATCCGCTCGTGACGTCGATCGACGTCGCCTCGCTCTGCCCGAACGCCGAGATCACCGTGTTCCCGTGGAAGGAACCGGCGGACCTGAAGGCGCGCACCATCAACCGCGCGCGCGCGTTCCTCAAGCGGCAGCAGACGGCGTAGAGCATGATCCCGAAGGGCAGGCTTTTTCGGGATCACGCTCTACGAGCTACTTGTCGAGCCATACGTTGGCCAAGTCCTGATTGAGGAAATGGCTTGGGCTGATTTTCCAGCCCTTCACGTAGGAGCGCAGCGGGACGATGCGGTGCCAATAGGTCATCACCATCTCGTGCGCCTCGGTGTCGAGCA
>DASQIQ010000308.1:0-10866 GCA_035631495.1 Micropepsaceae bacterium | reverse complement strand
CGGCCTTGTTCGCTGCGAATGTTGCGGTGGGCCTCTGATGGTTAGGACAGGAACAGGCAAAGGAGGCCGCTGTTACCGGTACTACGCTTGCGCCGGAAATCGTCTCAAAGGACCTTCCGCCTGCGGGCGGCCCATCGCCGTGCCAGAAGCCGAACTGGATTCCCTGGTCGTCGCGGGCTTGGCCGATCAGCTGCTTACCCCTGACCGGCTGACAACTTTGTTGAGGGAAGCGATTCGTCACAGGCGCACGCAATCGTCGGGCATGGCTGAGCGCCGGACTGCGCTCAGGAAGGAACTCAAGGACATTGAGGCCCAGATTGACCGGCTCTACACCGCGATAGCCGAGGGGACCATCACGGACACAACAATGCTTCGGGGTAAGCTGGACCAGCTCAACGCCCGGCGCGATGAATGCCTTGCACTGGACGCGGGGCTTGGAATGGACCAGCCGGACTTGCGCCAAGCCCTTTCCAGGCAGCAAGCCGCCTCTGTAGCGGCAAATCTCAAGCGGCGGCTCTTAGATGCACCCCGCTCCTTACAGAAGCGCTACGTCCACGGGCTTGTGTCGGAAATCGTGGTCGGTCCCGATAGCGCCGTGATTTCCGGTCCATCAGCCGCAGTCGGGCTAGCCGTGTCCAGTCCGGAGCACCTAGCCGGTGTTCGCAGTTTGGTACGGGAGTGGCGCACCCGACAGGATTCGAACCTGTGACCTCTGCCTTCGGAGGGCAGCGCTCTATCCAGCTGAGCTACGGGTGCATCGCCTAACGCGAAACTAGCGCAAGGGCGGTTACGCGCAAAGGTTCCAAAATAAGAAGGCCCGGGCGCTGCCCAGGCCTTCTTCAACATATGTCAAATCGCTATCCCTTAATTGATCGCGAAGCAGTACAGGTGGCCCGCGCCGCCCGTCCGGATCAGGGCTTCCTTGGAACAGCCCGCGCTCATATGCACCGAATTCCACGACACGTTGCCGCCACCCATACGGTCGGCATGGCCGAGCATCGCGTGGTTCGCATCGGTATTGGAGGTCCAGTTGTTGCACGTGGCGTCGAATCCGCCCGGGAACGCCCGGCCGTCGGTATCGGAGCCCGTCAGGATGTCGTGTTGGTTCGGCATGTCGCCGATGCCTTTGATCATCTCACCCTTCTCGGTCAAGGCTGAGATCTTCTGGATGTTGTTGCGGTCGCGCAGCTGGTCGCCATGCAGATCGCCCACATTGGATGCAATCAGTGCGCCCTTGGCGTTGTACCAGGGTCCGGCTCCGATGCGGTTGCGCGCATTGATCGCGGGCTCATTGCCCTGCTGCGATTGCGACAGATAGGCGTGCCAGGTGCGGTTGCCGGCCCCTGCCGCGGCCGCGAGGTTCTGGCAGATCGCGTCAGCTCCGGTGATGCCGCCAAGATTGCCGCTGCCTTCGGTCGTGCTGGTGATGAAGAACGACATCGGGTGCTGTGGTCCCGCCGGTTGACCTTGCGCCAGCACGGCGGCAGAGCCCAACAGCGTTAAACCCACGGCGGAAAGAATGATCTTTTTATTCATATGCGCGCTCCCTCGTTGATCGTCATGAATTCTTTGGTTGTCCGCCGTGACCGGCCGAACACGCCGTCCAACTCCCACTCGGACTAGTGGCACGATAGCACAGGAAGTCTTCGTCCGCCTACGCATCGCGTCGCTCTCGATGCCGGAGCACAGTCATGTGATTTTCGAAAACGGAAAAAAGAAGGCCCGCGACAATCGCGGGCCTTCCTTCGCTTGAGACGCGAAAGCGTGTCTCTTTAGTTGATGGCGAAGCAGTAGAAATGTCCCGCGCCGCCGGTGCGGATGAGGCCCGCCTTGGTGCAATCGGCGCTCATATGCGCCGAATTCCATGAGGTGTTGCCGCCGCCACTGCGATCCGAATGGCCGAGCATCGCCTTGTGATCGGTGCCGTCGGAGGTCCAATTGTTGCAGGTCGTATCGAAGCCGGCCGGGAAGGCGCGGCCATCGGAATCCGAACCCGTCAGCATGTCGTGTTCGTTCGGCATGTCGCCGAAGCCTTTGACCATTTGGCCCTTCTCATCCAGGTCGTTGGCCTTCTGGATGTTGTTGCGGTCGCGCAGCTGGTCGCCATGCAGATCGGCGACGTTGGACGCGATCAGCACGCCTTTGGCGTTGTACCAGGGCCCGGCTCCGATGCGCCCGCGAGCATTGACAGCCGGCTCGTTGCCCTGCTGCTGCTGGGAAAGATAGGCATGCCAGGTGTGATTGCCTGCGCCCACCGCCTGGGCGAGGTTCTGACAAATCCGGTCGGCGCCCGCGAGCCCGCCGAGATTGCCGGTGCCCGGAACGGCGCCGGCGATGAAAAATGTCATGGGCTTTGGTGGGGCAGCCGGTTGGCCTTGTGCCAAAACGGCGGCCGAACCCAGCAGGGTTAATCCAATGGCTGAAAGAATGATCTTCTTATGCATGATCGCGCCTCCTCGTTGATGTCCTGAATTCAAAGACTGTCCGCGCCGCTTTTGGCGAACAGCCATATCCCGTACGCAAACGTGGCGGGACGTTAGCACAGGATGAGGCCTGCCGCCTATGCCGCCGGCCCGGGACGAGGGCGGCGATGAGGCTCACGTCTAATTGATCGCAAAGAAAGAAGGCGCCTAACCCCAGAGCTCCCGTGCTGCCGGATACAGCAAGTCTGCTTCGTAGGTCATGCCCGGCTTGCGGTCGCGAGCAAGCAAGAGCGGCCCATCCAAATCGGTGAACTCCGCCATTCCCGCCAAGAGGCTCGCGGGCGCCATGGCCAGAGAGGTCGACACCATGCACCCCACCATCAGATGAAATCCCCGCGATTGCGCTTCACGGGCAAGAGCGAGTGCTTCGGTGAGACCGCCCGCTTTGTCGAGCTTGATGTTGATATGGCTGTAGCGGCCGGCAAGGCGCGGGAGATCGGCGCGGGTATGACAGCTTTCATCCGCGCACAGAGGCACCGGGCTCTTAAAATCGCCGAGGAACGCGTCCTCATCGGCCTTGAGCGGCTGTTCGATCAAGCCGACGCCAAGCCGCGCCAGACGCGGCGTCAGCGTGACGAGGTCGTCCTGCGTCCAGGCCTCGTTGGCGTCCACGATCAGGCGGGCTGAGGGCGCGGCATCGCGCACGGCTTCGACACGCGCAAGGTCGCCGGCGCCGGCGATCTTCAGTTTGAGCAGAGAAAAACCTTTCCCCGCGGCATTGCCTGCGGCCTGTCCCATCGCGGCTGGCGTATCGAGACTGAGAGTGAAGGCGGTTCGCACGGGAGCGGGCTTGTGAAGGCCGAGCAGCTCGAAGGCTGGCTGTCCGCTGGTCTTCGCCTCCAAATCGATCAGCGCGCAATCGAGCGCGTTGCGCGCGGCGCCCGCGGGGAGGCTGTGCTGGAGCGCGTCGCGCGTGAGGCCGTTTTCGACCTCGACACGGAGGGCGCGGATCTCCTCGAGCACGCTTTGGACACTCTCACCGTAGCGCGCATAGGGCACGCATTCGCCCCGCCCCATTGTTTGGCCATCGCGAATCGTGGCGACGATCACCTCAGCATGGGTTTTGCCGCCGCGGGCAATGCGGAACGTGCCTTGGATGGGCCAGGTCTCGGCCGTAACCGCCAGGCGCCGGGCCATTTCAGGAATGCGACGCCTCGAAGATACCGTTCCAATTCGCCGCCGGCGGGTGCTGCTGGTAATATTCGATGCGCTGCGAATAGAGATCGTAGAGCACGGGGTTGGCGCCCGAAAGGGTGCGGCATTGGGTGATCAGGCCCCGCGCCTTGTCCCACTGCCGGTTGCGATAGGCCTGGAAGATGTTTTCGTGAAAGGCCTTCAGGGCGAGAAATTTGGGATTGGCGCGGGAAAGCGGGCTCCCCAGGAGGGCGAAGAGGGGGGCAGGATCGGAGTTTCCTTCAGGGAGAACGTCCACCTCCAAAAAAGCAAAGCTGCGCTCGGCCAACGCGCGCGTCGAGTGGCCGACGAGGATGGCGGTGCCGTAATTGGTTGAGAGCTTTTCGATCTCGTCGGCCATTCTTGCGGCATGGCCCGTCGCGCCGTAATCCGGCTCGCTCTCGGTGCCGAAATTGCCAACGATGCCGGGTCCCGTGTTGAGTCCTATGCCGATCCCGATCGAGTCGAAAGGCGTGCCGTCGGGGTGGCGGCCCTGCTCAAGGATGCGATTCACCTTCTCCATGGAATTCAGAATGGAGAGCGCGCATTCGCAGCCATGAACGGCGTGGTCCGGATCATCGAGCGGCGCGTTGAAGAACGCGGTCAGACCGCCGGGCATGATGCGGTCGATGGTGCCGCCCCGGTCGTGGACGGCCTGGACCATGGGCGTAAGGGCCCGGCGCACCAATCGGCTTAAGCCTTCCGGATCGCCGGCGAAGGAGTCGACAATGGCGGCGAACCCGCGGATGCGGCAGACCAAGAACGTCATGTTGCGTGACGCGGCGCCGAGGTCCAAGAGCTTGGACTCGCGCTTCACGCTTCGCAAAGCCTTCTGCGGCAAGCGTTTTTTTAGCAGATCAAGCTTCTTCGCCCGCTCGCGGGCCTCGGCTCCAAACAACACGCTGCCTCCCCCACCGGCCTTCGACCGGCGCCTCCCGAATCGCTTTCCATTGTGAAACGCGCGAGGCGCCCCTTCAAACCAAGATATCAGCCGGAAGATTAAGGCGTGCTTACGCTATTCGCCGGCGGAACAGCTGGGATGCGATGCTGGAGAGAATGAAAATCGCGGTCGCCGCCAGCACGATGGCAGGGCCCGCGGGGAGGTCATAGGCAAAGGCGGTGAACAGACCAAGCGGGGCCGCGGCCGCGCCGATCAATGCCGCCAGGATCGCCATGGCCTCGGGCGTTCGCGCGAAAGGCCGGGCTGCGGCCGGCGGAACGATGATCAGGGCGACAATGAGCAGCGCCCCGACCACTTTCAGGCCAAAGGCGATGAGCCCGGCCACAAGGGCCAGGAAAATGCCCTGGGCCCTTATGCCCCGTGCGGCACCCATCTCGGCGGCCAGTATCTCAGGACTGATGGTGTCGGCGAGCAGCGCGCGCCAGATCATCGCCAAGACCGCCAGGGCCGCCGCTCCCAGAACGCCGATCAGCAAAAGGTCGTTTGCCGACAGCGCCAGCACATCGCCGAACAAATAGCCCAGCAGATCGGCCCGCACAGTCTCGAGCGAGGAAAGAGCAATGAACCCGAGGGCCAGCCCCGCATGGCCGATCAAGCCGATCGAGGTGTCGGCGGGGATGAGGCTGCCGCGAGCCGCCAGCGAAGAGCTCCAGGGGCGGGCCAGCAGGAGCGCGGCCGTCAGGCTGGTTGCCAATACGCCCCACAAGGGATCGATACGCAGAATAAGGCCCAACGCCGCCCCCAATAGGGCCATCTCGGCAATGGAAGCGCCGAGATAGGCCATGCGGCGCCACAGAACAAAGCAGCCGATCGGACCGGCGACGGCGCCAAGCATCGCGGCTCCCGCAACCGCGCGCCAGAACAGCTCATCCTTCATGATGATGCCCGTGATGGCCGCCATGGTCATGGGGAGGGGCATGAACAATCGCGCCCGAGGCGCTGTGAGCGTGATCGTGGCGATGGGTGTAGAGGGCGATCTGGTCGGCCACATTTGGGCCGAACAAAGCGATGAAGGCGGGATCGCGCACCACGGCTGCCGCGTCGCCTTCACAGCAAATATGCCGATTGAGGCAGACGACATGATCGGCCGCGGCCATCACGACGTGAAGGTCGTGACTGACCAGAAGGATGGCCACCCCGAGCTCCGTCCGCATACTGGCGATCAACTCGTAAAGGGCCGCCTCGCCCGCGATATCCACGCCGGCAAGGGGCTCATCGAGCACCAGGAGCTCTGGGCGTTTCAGAAGCGCGCGCGCCAAGGCCACGCGCGCCATTTCCCCGCCGGAAAGCGAGGATACTTGCCGCATCGCCGTATGGCCGACGCCGGTCTTCGCCAGCGCCTCGTATGCGTCATTTTCGGTTCCTGCTGCGAGAGAGGTGAGAAAGCGCAGCGCCGTCAAGGGCAGGCTGCGGTCGCGGGCAAAAGATTGCGGCACATAGCCGATCCGTTTGGTGTTGCGCTGGATCCGTCCCGACGCCACCGGCACCAGTCCCATCAGCGCCCGCACCAATGTCGTCTTGCCCGAGCCGTTGGGGCCGATCAGTGTGACGATTTCGCCCGGGCGGATAGCCAGGTCGACAGAATCGAGAATGGCGTGCCGCCATAGGCGATGGTGAGCTTTTCGGCCGCGATCAGCGGTGTGGCAAGGGCGGCGGCCGGAAGATTCATGCCTCACTGTATCCCATTTCATTCCGATGGCGAGCCGGGGCGCCGCAAGAGGTTTTCTCCGTGATATAACGAGTGCATCGCACCCGGGAGAGCATGGACATGGACAACGCAAGAAGCGGTCGTACGCCTCGCCGCCAAATTCTGTTCGCCTCGTTGTTCGGTTCGGCCGCCCTCCTTGGCGCCGGCATGTTCCTGGCAAGTTCGCGCGCGGCCGATGCGCCGGCCATGACCGACTGGCCGAGCTACAACCGCACGCTGACCTCCGAACGTTATGTGCCCTTCGACCAGATCAACAAGACCAACGTCGCGGGGCTGAAGCAGCTCTGTGTTTATGATCTTGGCATCGACACCAGTTTCCAGACCGGTCCGATCGTGATCGGCCGCACCCTCTACGGCACGACGGAGATGGATATTTTCGCCATCGATGCGGCCACCTGCCAGCAGAAATGGCGCACCCACGAGGACGTCAAGGGTGCACTCCCGGTGAACCGCGGCGCCGCCTATCTCGACGGACAGCTCTTTCGCGGCACGCAGGATGGCCGGGTCTTTTCCTACGACGCCGCCACCGGAAAGAAGCTGTGGGAGGCAAGGATCGCCGATCCCAAGAAGGGCGAATCCGTGCCCGCGGCTCCGATTGCCTGGGAGGGCATGGTCTTCATCGGCAATGCGGGCGGGGATCGCTACGAGGGCCGCGGCCGCATGTACGGGCTCGACGCCAAGACCGGAAAGATCGTCTGGGAAACCTATTTGGTGCCGAATGACGGCCCGCCCGCGCCCAACAATGAGAGGATGCAGGCGATTGCACGGCCCACCTGGGGCAATGCGCGCGGCATTCCGGTTTCGGGCGGTGCGACCTGGACGTCCTACAGTTTGGATCCGCAAAAGGGGCTGCTCTATATCCCTGGCGGAAATCCCAGCCCGGATTTTCTTAAAGAGATGCGCCCGGGCGCCAATCTCTTCTCCGATTCCATCGTCGTCCTGGAAGCCAAGACCGGCGTTTACCGCAACCATTTCTCCCTGGTTCCCGAAGACTTCCATGATTGGGATGTGGCCGGCGCGCCCACTCTCATCACCACCAAGGGTGGACATCACATCATGGCGGCGACGCCGAAGGACGGTCAACTCTATGCCTATGACGTCGACAACAACAAGAAACTCTATGCGACCGCGATAACGCGCCGTGAAAATGTCGACGTCAAACTGTCGGGCAAGCCCGTGCATTTCTGTCCCGGTTCGTCGGGAGGGGCGGAATGGAATGGCCCTGCCTATAGTCCGGACACCAATTTGATCTATGACGGCTCCGAAGATTGGTGCACGACCGTGGTGGTCGTCGATCCGACGAAGCCTGCGAGCGTCTCGCTGGGCCAGCAATGGACGGGCAGCGGCGACGGCAATCTCTTCGGCAAGAAAGATCCGAACTGGGGCGGCTTCGTGATCGCCACCGACGCCGATACCGGGCAAGTGAAATGGCGCTTTCGCACCATGGCGCCGGCCCTCGCGGGCGTCACCCCGACCAAAGGCGGGCTGGTCTTCGCCGGCGATCTCGGCAGCCACGCTTTTGCCTTCGATGCCGAGAACGGAAAGGTGCTGTGGCAGACCGAGCTCGCGGGTGCCGCCGGCGGGGGACTGATCAGCTATCTGGTGGACGGCAAGCAGAAGGTCGCCTTCGTGGCCGGGACGCGCTCGCCGATTTTCCCGGTAGCGACCGCGAGCGCCAAGATCGTCGTCTTCGGCCTTCCTTGATGCGGGCTAACGCGTCAGACGGATCGCGGTCTGTGCCATCAACACGCGTGCGCCTGGCTGGCCCATGACGCGGTCGGTGATGGCCTGCATGCGGGTGGCGATGTCCTCGACATTGGGTTGGCGCCAAGCCCGTACCGAGGTTGCGGCATAGATCAGCAGACTGCGCACATAGGCATCACGCAGCGTCGGCAAGCTTTGATTAACTTTGTCCCGCAATTTGGCATCCGGAACGTCGAGCCCAAGCTCGACCAACAGCAGACCGTGCGATCTGGCGCCGTCCAGGATCGAAGCATATAAGGGCTCGACGATGACATAGCTTTCGGACTGCGTGGTCTTGTGCTGGGCGGATGGGCTGCTTGGTTCGGCAGCAGCGCGAGCCTCGGTGCCCGACAAGGCGCAAATGGCCAAGGCGGCGAAGAGGGACAGAAACGGAAGGCGGAGGGGCATTGGGATGGTTTCCTGCTCCCTTCTGTCTACCGACCCGGGGTAAATTGAGTGTTACGGCGGCCGCGGCAGTTGCGGCCATTGAAGGAGACGGCAATGCGCAAAGCTTACGGAATGGTGGGTATTTTGACGGTCGGGGCTGCGATCTGGGCCGGTGGCGCCATCGCGCAGAACAACCAGAATCGCGAAAATATCGGGCAGCATTTCCAGTTCATGGCGAGCAATCTGCCGCCGCCCTATGCGACGCCCGCTTCCGCGGAGCGTTCCACCAAGTCGCAAGATCCCGATCTGGGTAAGCTGCAATTGCCCCCTGGCTTCAAGGCGAATCTCTTTGCCGATTGGCTCACCAATGCGCGCTGGCTCCAGATGGCTCCGAACGGCGATGTGATGCTCGCCGAAGCCGAGGCCGGCAAGATCACGCTTTTGCGCGATACGAACGGCGATGGCAAAGCCGATATGCGGGTGACTTTCGCCGACGGCTTCCAGCGTCCCCACGGCATGGCCTTCGCGAACGGCAAGTTCTATGTCGCCGACGCGCTCGGCATCTACAGTTTCCCCTACAAGGATGGAGACACCAAGGCCTCAGGTCCGCGCACCCAGATCACCGAGCCGGGCGCATTCGGCAAGCTCGGCGGCCATTGGACGCGCAATCTCGCAGTCGATTCCAAGGGCACCCTGTATGTCGCCATCGGCAGCAACGGCAATATCAACGATAGCGATGATCCGTGGCGCGCTGCGGTCTCCGTCGTCCAAGGCAACAAGCTCGTCCAATATGGGACCGGTTTGCGTAATCCGGTCGGCATCAAATTTTATCCGGGTACGGATGATCTCTACGTCGTGGTCAATGAGCGCGACGGCGAAGGCGACGAGCTTGTTCCCGACTATATGACACGGGTGCAGAAGGGCGATTTCTTCGGCTGGCCCTGGGCCTATCTCGGCAATCACGAAGAGCCGTCGCTGAAAGGCAGGCACCCCGAACTGGTCGCCAAGGCCAAGGTGCCCGACGTGCTGTTCCGTTCCCATTCGGCGCCCTTGGGTCTTCTGTTCTACACGGGCACCCAATTCCCTGAGCAATATCGCGGCGGTGCCTTCGTCGCCCATCACGGCTCGTGGAATGCGTCCAACCCGCGCGGTTACAAGATCGTCTATGTGCCGTTCAAGGATAAGCGTCCTGTCGGCGGTTACGACAATTTTGCCCTCGGCTTCTGGACGACCGGACAGGCCCCCGCCGGCGTAATGGGCCGGCCAGTCGGTTTGGCCCAGGCCAAGGACGGGAGTCTGCTCGTGGCCGACGATGTCGGCAATGCGGTGTGGCGCATCGCCTATTCGGGGAAATAGCTCACCTTCGAGCACCGCTCAGGGCCAGCCTTCGCGAGGAGGCTGGCCCTGGTTTTTTGATGTGCAAGTAAGGGCCGTTACCGGGCGAAGTTGTACTAATTCACCCTGCCCAGCCTTGGGCGCCCTGCGGAAAGGTAGGCGCGGCCATTCGGGATCGCCTCTTCTCGCGTTGACGCGGGCCGTGCCGGGATTGACCCAATCAGTCGTCGCGAAAATCGGTCCAGAATTGGCCTTGATCTCCAAGTAGACGATTGAGCGTATCGGCTGCCGCCCTACAGGTCATGCTATTGGCCAGCGCGCTCTGAGCGGCGAGTCCCTTCGAGAATCCGGACATCCCTTCGACAACCCACGTGCCCCGGTGGCCGCACTCGATGGCGCCGAGCTCACGCAGCGCGCCCCGGAGGCGGGGCTTTAATGAACTCACGCAGACCAGCGCGGACCCGCAATTGACCGGCGCCAGTATTCCGTCAGCGGCTCTGGGCGCAACTTTCAGATATTCCTCTGCGGCAGCTTCACCCGCAGCGCGAGCCTCATCCAGGGCTCGCCTGACCAGTGCAAGCATCGCTTCGGCATTTGCCCTTTTCGAGGCGTGATTCATGACGTGCCACTCCCGTTACACGGGTCTCAGGTCGGACTACTCGGCGCCTTTTCAAATATCTCATCGATTGCGGCGAGGTGCTCTCGGATCGATTCTTCCTGGGTCTTGGGCTTGGGCCAGGACGCCATTTCGATTCCGTAAGATGTGACGAATAACTTTATCATCGGGACGTTCATCCCGAGGTAGACACAGCCAACTAGTAGCCGAGCCCGAAGCTTCTTGTCGGGCACCGCGGACACTTCCAGGTGGTCCAAAAGAAGCTTATGCCAGTTGGCGAACGGTGTGCCGACATATTCGTTGATCGCTTTCCGGCAAGCGTCGGCCGACGGAAAAATGTGGCCGAAGCCATCGTCACCCCAATAGAATTCAACAAGCCGGTGGAGCAGTTCGTCTCCTGTCGATTCGAACGCCGTGACATGTGCCGCGGAGAAAATCACTAACAGTTCCCGATGCACCC
>DASQIQ010000307.1:0-9662 GCA_035631495.1 Micropepsaceae bacterium | reverse complement strand
TGGGAGCCGTCTTTGTGTGGTGGATACGCCTTCGTGTGCCAGAGAGCCCGCGCTGGCTGGCCAGCCATGGCCGCATCGCGGAAGCCGATTCAATCCTTTGCGATTTGGAGCGGCGCGTGCGGGCCGAATCCGGGGCGATCCTGCCGCCACCGGCAGGGCCGGAATTGCCGGTGCCGCGCGGCCGCTTCTCCGAGATCTGGCAAGGACCCTATCGCCTGCGGACAGTGATGCTGGTCCTGTTCAATATTTTCCAGGCGGTCGGATTCTATGGCTTCGCGAATTGGGTACCCACGCTTCTGATCAAGCAGGGAATCGCGGTGACCACCAGCCTGCAATACACGTTCATCATCGCCATTGCGGCGCCCTTCGGACCATTGCTCGGCGCCGCGCTCGCCGACCGCTTTGAACGCAAATGGATGCTGATGTCGGCCGCGCTCGGCGTCGGACTTTTCGGCCTCGCGTTCGGCGCGTCCACACTGGCTCTGCCGCTCGTACTCTTCGGCGTGCTGGTGACTCTGTCGAACAACGCGATGTCGTTTCTCTACCACGCTTATCAGTCGGAGCTTTATCCCACCCGCATCCGCGCAGCCGCCGTCGGCTTCGTCTATTCCTGGAGCCGCCTATCCACCGTGTTCAGCTCTTTCGTGATCGCGTTCTTCCTCGAACGCTTCGGCACCGGCGGTGTTTTCGCTTTGATCGCCGGCAGCATGCTGATCGCGGCATCCGCCATCGCCTTGCTCGGCCCGCCGACCACCAACCGCGCGCTTGAAGTCATCGCGCGCTAGCGCGCCTTCGAAGCGACGAAAGGGGGGAACGGCCGTTAAGCCGATCGACTCTTGTTGCGTCGACGGCTGGCGCCAAACACGCCGAGCGCGAGAGTCAGGAGACTCAGACTCCCGGGTTCGGGAATGTCAGCAGTGCCGGAGAGGTTCAGCTGTAAGCCCGTCGGGCCGTCATCCGGGGTTTCAATATTGTTGGGAACGACGATGTCGAGCGTGTTGACGCCGGCAATGAACCCAGAGGAAATCGTGAAGGTTTGAAAGAAGCTCCATGGTGCGGAGAAGGTCGATACGGAGTCGAAGACGTCTACGCCATTGAGAAAGATCGAGCCTTCATCGTCGATGGCTAGCGACCCGGTGATGACCGCGGAGTCGGGATCGAGACCGGCCAGGCTGAAAGTGGTGTGGTAGGTGAATGGACCGGGTCCTCCGAACGTGTTCGTGGCGGGACTGATCCAGCTCGATGTCCCTGTATTGCCGACCCAGCCGACGCAAGAAGGACAGCCGATGGCGAACGGGCCACCGCCGGGCGAGACCGTATAATGCGGATCGACAAAACCACCCGCAAGCGGGACGCCGAAAGCGTCGACACCGGTGCTGAACAGCGTGGTGATCGGAGAGGCATCGGCGGAGCTTGCTCCCCCCAAAGAAACAAGAGCGACCGTCACAGCCGCAATCCAATTGCCGATTCTCACGATACCCCCCCGATCCCCACGCTTAAGCTTAACAAGCAATGACTGTGCCAATCGCTTAACACCTTGAATGCGTGCGTAAGTCGTTGGCGTCTGATGGCCCGGATGTAAGAATCTCCGACGGCTCGCGGTGGTGTTAACCATACGGCGATTTTAGAATCCGCCGATTTTGTCCGCCGCTGCCGCGCAGCTCTCTTCGTAGAATCGCGGCTCCATGCGCGAAGCGAGCCCATCGCGCGCTAGCGTCTCCTCGTATTCCGCGCGCAGCGCCGGATCTTCCATGTGATAGGGAATCGCGTTGCCGCCCTTGTTGAGATCGATCGCCCAATAGTCCCGCATCTGTTCGCCGGGACGGCCCGCCTTCAGCGCGGGATGATTGTTCGGTCCATGCCAGGCGAGCACGCGCAAGCCCTCTTTGGCCACGCCGAAATGCTGATGAAACCAGTCGCCGCTCATCGGCGCGGCGGTGACGATGCCGCCATAATCGTAATCCTGGCGCAGCACCTTGTCGGCTTGCCCATCGCGCCAGGGCGTGGCGCCTAACGCTTCCGGCCATGTGTAGGTATAACCGCGTCCCTTCAAACAGATCAGCACCGCCGTCGAATGGTGTTTGTGCGCTTTGGAATAGCGCCCGGTCTCGTATTGCCCGATGAATTGATAGAAGCGGTTTCCCGCCATCATCGGCTCCATGCGCCGATAGCCGGGCGAGCGGCGATTGTCCAAGGGCAGTTCGGTGTTGATGATGTCGGGGATCAGATTGGTGCGCCGCATGGCGAGGCCGCGTACCGGGTCGGGCTCGATGTCGTCCTTGGGCTTGAAGAAATCTTCGGCACCGGAGAAGCGCTCGCGAAAATCATGCGGGCAGTTGAAGACAAACCCCGGATTGTCGATGAGGTTGATGATGTTCGGCGCCGAGGTGCCGCAAAGCAGAATCGCCGGCGCGCTTCCCGCATTGACGATACGGTGAAACGCGTTCAGCGGAATCGTGAACAGCGAGCCCTTCTGCCATTCGAAGACGTGGCGCTTGGCCTGGCCTTCCTGCCAGACTTCCGTCGAGCCGCGGCCCTCCAACACCAACACGATCTTCTCGTAAAGATGACGCTCGATGTTCAACGCACCCGCGCCCGGCACCTCCGCCACATACATGCCCCACAGACCCTCGGTTCCATAAAGCTGGATGTAGGAGCCGCGCCCGCCCAACCGCTTCCATGGAGCCATCGGAAGGTCCTGGACGCGTTTGGCGCCGATGCCGCGATAGACCGGCACGCCCTCCTCTTCCATAAAGCGGTCATAAGGCAGTTGGGGGCGCTTGAACGCGCCGAAGCCGGCGTTCTCGCCCGCCTTCGGCTCGTGCCAATGAGAGTCCTTCACCGCATCGTGCATCGGACGCCCATAGCACCCGCAAAAGCCGCGCGCCACCCTGTAAAATCCTAAAATATGGGATTGCAGAAATAAGGCGCTGCCCGCACAATATGGCCATGGCTGGACCATCGAGTCACGAGCGAATGCTGCGTGTCCTCGATCTCATCGAGGAGAGCCCAAGTCCCTTGACTTCGGACGACATGGCGGGCCGCCTCGGCTTCACACGCTCGACGCTCTACCGGCATCTGAAGAACCTCTCGGACGCGGGCCTCGTCACCTCCTTCCCCGATGTCGGCTATGCCTTGGGACCGCGAGTCGCCGAGCTCGACTACAAGATGCGCAACAGCGATCCGCTTATCATCGCCAGCCGGCCGGTGATGGCCGAGCTCGTCGACGCGATCCCGGGTATCGCGCTGCTCTGCCGGCGCTATCGCGACCAGGTCCTGTGTGTGCATCAGGAGAGCCGGAGTGCCGATTTTGCAACCACATATGAGCGCGGGCGGGCGCTGCCGCTGTTTCGCGGTGCGGCGTCGCGGATCATCCTGGCGCATCTGCCACAGCGTAGCATACAACGCCTTTATGAAGCCGACCGGCGCGCCTTCGCCGAAGGTCGCCTGGGAAAGTCTCTGGCTGCGGTCAGGGGCGCGCTCAAAGACATGCGCCAGCGCGGCTGGGACATCACCGAAAGTCAGGTCACAAGGGGTGTCACCGGCATCGCGGCGCCAATTTTCGATGATCGCGGCGGTGTGCTGGGGAGTCTCAGCCTGACCGTCGGCCGCACCAAGCTGGCCGAGGCGGAAATCCACGCCATCGCCGAACGCGTGAGCTTCTGTGCCCGCATCGTGACCAAGGCCCTTACCGGCCAAATCCCGTCAAAAATCCCACAATATAGGACTTGACACTATCCCACCCAGGCTTTTACCTGGGCTGCTCCCAACCCTCAAAAGGCGCCCCATGCCGCGCAGCTACATCGTCGATGATCCGGTGAAACAGCAATTCCTGCTCGACCGCGAAGCCCTGGTGTCCGATTCCGTGCTGGAAGACGAGCGCAGCAAGATTTTCGCCAAGAGCTGGATCTATGTGGGCCACAGTTCCGAACTGAAGAAGCCGAATGATTTCGTCACCCGCAGAGTGGCCGGCCGGCCCGTGATCTTCTGCCGGGACGGCAAGGGTGATATTCGCTGTCTGTTCAACACTTGCCGCCATCGCGGCGCGCTGGTCTGCACCGAGCGCGAAGGTTCGCGGCGGAGCTTCCGCTGCATCTATCACGGCTGGACCTATCGCAATGACGGGCAATTGGCCGGCGTGCCGGGGGCGGAGGCCTATCGCGGCGAATTCGACAAGAATGCGCTTGGCTTGAAGAGGCCGGCGCGCTTCGAAGCCTATCGCGATTTTTGGTTTCTAAATCTGGACGCGGAGGCGCCCGCGCTTCGCGACTATCTCGGCCGGGCCACGGATTACATCGATCTCGTGCTCGACCAATCGCCTTCGGGACGTATGGAGATCGTGGCGGGCGCGCAGGAATATGACGTCGGCGCCAATTGGAAGCTGATGGTCGAGAACAGCGTGGACGATTATCATCTGCCGAGCACGCATTCGACTTGGCTGAATTACATGGCCAATTCGGGCGTGAAGATCGATACGCCCAAGGACGGTATGGTGCTGCCGACTCGCGGCCTCGCGGTCGATCTCGGCAATGGCCATTTCACCACCGACAACATCAATTTCCGCGGCCGCCCGGTGGCGGCCTGGATTCCGATCTATGGCGAAGCCGCCAAACCCGAAATGGACGAGATTCGGCGCGAGCTGGTGGAACGCCTCGGCCCCGACCGTGCCAAGCGGGTCGCCGACACCAACCGCAATCTGGTGATCTTCCCCAATCTGGTGATCAATGACGGCTCGTCGGTGACGGTACGCACCTTCTTCCCGCAGGGGCCTGACAAGATGCACGTCACCGCTTGGGCATTGGGACCCGTCGAGGAAAGCCAAGCGGCGCGGGCACGGAGGCTCGATGCGTTCCTCACCTTCTACGGACCCGGCGGTTTCGCCACGCCCGATGACGTCGAAGCTCTCGAATTGGTTCAGCAGGGCCTCGCCAATTGGCAGGACGACCGCTGGACCGAGATGTCCCGCGGCATGGGCCGCGAGGGCGATCAGCTCAACAGCGACGAGCATCATTTGCGCATCTTCTGGCGGCGCTGGAGTCAGATGATGGAGGCCGTGTGATGCCGGACACCGTCTCCGTATCGCGCGCCGAAGTGGAAGATCTGCTCTACCGCGAGGCGGCTCTGCTGGATGAGTGGCGACTCGAGGAATGGCTGCAGATGCTGACCGATGACGCGGCCTATTATGTGCCGCCGAACGATCATCCGGACGGCGATCACCTGACCACTCTGTTCATCCTTGCCGACGACATCGTGCGCATCCGCGAACGGGTGAAGCGGCTGATGAGTCCGGAATGCCACGCCGAATATCCGCACTCGCGCACCCGGCGCCTGATCTCCAATGTGCGGATTGTCGGTACGGACGGCGATTCTGTGACGGTGGGGGCGAATTTCATCTGCAACCGCTACCGCCGCTACGAGCGCGTACGCGAATATGTCGGCGCCTATCGCTACGTTCTAAAGCGCCAGGGCGCGGAACTGCGCATCAAGGAACGCCGCGTGATCATCGATGCTCATGAGCTCGGCTCGCTTGGCGCGGTGAGCTTCATCCTGTAATCCAAAGCGCGGATTTTCCGGAGCAGGACCATGGCCGGCCTCAAGACTGTCATCGACGAGCTGGTGATCGCCAACCGCATTCTGGCGGCCGAAAAGGTCTGCGATGCCTTCGGCCATGTCAGCATCCGCCATCCCGACGATCCCGGAAAATTCCTGCTCTCGCGCGGGCGCGCGCCCGAGCTCATCGAAGCCTCCGACATCATGCAGTTCACGCATGACGGGGCGACGGCCGCGGGTAGCGGCAAGCCCTATATCGAGCGTTTCATTCATGGCGCGATTTACGAGGCGCGCCCCGAGGTGCAGGCGGTGGTCCACAGCCACAGCTACAGCGTCGTGCCGTTCAGCGTCATCGGCGAAAGGCTGCGTCCCATCATGCATGTCTGCGCCACCATCGGCGCGGATGTCCCGGTGTGGGATCCCCAGATGAATTTCGGCGACACCGACATGCTGGTATCCGACATGGAGCAGGGGCGTGACCTTGCGCGCGCGCTGGGCTCACGCACGTCCGTCCTGATGCGCGGCCATGGTTCAACGGTTGCCGGCGGCTCGTTGCGCGAGGCGGTCTATGCCGCGGTGCATCTGGAGATCAACGCCCAATTGCAGCTCAAGGCGCAGGCCTTCGGTCCGGTGACGTTTCTGTCGCCCGGTGAGATCGAGAAGATTCGCGCGCGCCAGAACAAGGGCCGGCCGGGCGAAGGCTATGACCGCGCCTGGCAATATTGGCTCCGCCACGCCGGCTTTCCGTCGGACGAGTGAAGCAAATCCCTTCCCCCCTTGAGGGGGAAGGTGGCCCGAAGGGCCGGAAGGGGGGTACGCTACCTCAGCGCGGCTTGCGGAATTTGAAGAAGAACTTGTCCGACTTGTCGCCGATGTTGCCTGCTCCCGGAACGCGTGCCGTATGCGGGTCGTTGGGGCTGCCCAACGCCTTGCTTTCCCCTTCCAGCACGAATCCCGCGGACAGGACCTCGGCTTTCACCGTCTCGGGATCGATGCGGTGCAGCGTTCCGGTGTCGCGCGTGCCCGATCCCGCCGCCGCCACATGATCGATGATGATGTAGAGCCCGCCCGGTTTCAGCGCGGCGAAGATCGCCTTGTCCATCGCCACCGTGTCGGCGAAGAACATGCCCGGGTTCTTGAAGTCGTGATAATTTTGCGCGGTCCAGACCATATCGACGGGTTCGGGCGTCTTCAATTCGCCGAGCACCTGATTGGATACCGAGACATTCGCATAGGCCGGATCATCGGTGACGGGCTTGATCTGCGCTTTGATGTTGTCGTTCAGCGTATTCAAATTGATCGCATAGATGTGTCCGGTGGGACCGACGGCGGCGCTCAACAGCCGCGTCGAGTAGCCGCCCGCCGGGATGAGTTCGGCAACTTTGTCGCCCGGCTTCACGCCTGAGAAACCGAGCATCACGGCCGGCAAGCGATCGGCGTCGCGGTCGGTGTCGGTCTTGGGCCGGTGGGAATCGGCGATGGCGGCAGCCACATAGGCGGGCGGGTTTGCCGGAGCACCGAATCCTACGCCCTGGAATGCGAACAGCAACCCGGCCGCGCAACCTGCAATCGCGATGCGATGTCTCATCTCTCGAATCTCCCTGATGGAAAAAGAACGCCGCCGGACCCTGGTCGAGATTGGCGGCGCTCTGCGTTTGCAACCGTCAGCGCGGTTTGCGGAATTTCAGCATGACTTGCGACGAGCCCTGGCCCGAGCGTCCTTTGAGGTCATCGCCCGGATTCATCATGGCGTTGCCTTCGGTTTCCAGCATGAAGCCGGCCGCCGTGACTTCCTGCTTGATCACGGCCGGGTCGATCCGGTGCAGCGATTGCGTGACCGTCTTGCCGGTGCCGGGGGCGGCTACGTAATCGGTGATGACATAGACGCCGCCGGGCTTCAGCGCGGCGAAGATCGCCTTGTCCATCGCAGCTGTGTCCGTGAGGAACATGCCCATGTTCTGGAAGTCGTGATAATTCTCCGACGTGAACACGATATCGAGGGCTTCCGGGAAT
Source organism: Micropepsaceae bacterium (assembly GCA_035631495.1). Classification (GTDB taxonomy): domain Bacteria; phylum Pseudomonadota; class Alphaproteobacteria; order Micropepsales; family Micropepsaceae; genus CAIYRG01. Next base: position 2,099 of record DASQIQ010000307.1, on the reverse strand, counting down.
TTCAGTTCGCCGAAGGGCTGCTCGACGACGGAGACATTGCCATAGGACGGATCGGCCACAATCGGGTTCACGCCGGTTTTAAATCTTTCGTTCAGCGTCGGCAGGTTGGTGGCATAGACATGGCCGGTGGGGCCGACGACCTTGGCGAGCAGCCGCGTGACGTAGCCGCCGCCGGGCACGAGCTCGGAAATCTTGTCGCCGCGCTTGGCGCCGATAAACGTCAACAACTCGGCAGGGTGCCGTTTGTCGTCCAGGTCCTTGTTGGCTTGCGGCCGGCTCGAATCGGCGATCGCGGCCGCGATTTCGGGCGAAACCGCCTGGGCGCCGAGAACGGGCGCGGCGGGGGACAGCAACAAGCTGGTCATGGCGGCGGCGAGAATAAGCGTGCGGTTTCTCATTTCTTCCTCCCTGGGATTCGGCGCCGGACTGTATCAGCCCGCATCATTGTCCAGAAGTGTGTTGTGTTTACGGCGTACGAGGCGATTCGCACGGCCCATCAAATCTTCGTGGTCGTTCAAAAAATATGGATGCCGGTTCCGGCGCTTAGGTTTGGGCTAACGCGAACCGGAACTGGACCGCAGCATTGGCGCCTTTCGCCGTATGGGCTTGGCCGCCGGCTGGGGATTGGAAACTTGCTCCTCGGCCTCTTTGGCAAGGCGCAAAGCTTTGAGGTGGGAGATCTTGTTGGCGTCCGCAGTGCGGCTTTTGAGCAGTTCTGCCTTGACGCGGGCATCCGACACCGCGGCTTTCAAATCCCGGACGCTGCTGCCGCCGACGACTTTTTTCATCTCTTGATCCTCAATTTAGGCTGCATAGGCAAACGGGTGACGGCGCGTGGTGCGCCGCCACCCGTTCTCACGCTACTCGATTATGCCGACTTCAGATTGACGGCCTTGGATCCGCGCGCGTCCGGCTGAATGTCGAACGATACGCGCTGGCCTTCGGCAAGGCTGCGCATCCCGGCCGCTTCCACGGCCGTCGCATGGACAAACACGTCCTTGGCTCCGCCTTCCGGCGAAATGAAACCAAAGCCCTTGGCAGAATTGAAAAACTTCACTGTTCCGATGGTCATGTATTCTCCTCCGATCGGTATCTCGCGCGAGCTCATGCTCACGCGTGCGAGAGACGCAATCAGGTCGGGAAGGTGGGCTGTCTCAGCCAGGCGCGCAACGAGTACGAGTCGGGTTGTCTAACAGTTGCGCTTCATCTGACGGACGCCATCGCCATTTTCATATATACCACTTCGAGGATTTATTCAAGGAAGAAGCCCGCGATTTATCAGTGGTCGGATAAATTAATCCGCGATTATGGCGGGTTTTTGCGATGTTTTCATGAGCGAACTCAGACCTTTGAAGGAATGTCGCGGCCGCGCTTACGGCTTCTTAACCGCGGCCTCACAAAGACGGCGAAGGTCACGCGACAGCGAGGGCGCCGAAAGATGTTGCCAGACGCTGACATAGCCTTCCGCCTGCAACCGGGTCTTGATTTCGTCAATATTGGCGCATTCGCCGGATTCAGCGAGCTGATAGGCGCGTTCGACGGTAGGGGGTCGATCCATGATGGTTCACTCTATCGACATCACCCACCATAAGCGAGGGCACACCCGGGCCGTTGAAACTGTCTCAAACAAGACAGAATCGCAAAGCGGCGCGTTATAGGTCCAGCGTGTTGGGCGCGAAGATTTCTTCGAGCGCGACGCGGCGCTCGCATAGACCCTGTTCGTGGACATATTGCGTGACGGTTTCCAGCACCGGACGCGCCGCCTTCAGGCCATAGGGCATCGGCGATTTCGTCACCACGCGGCGCACGTTCGGGTCTACCAATCCCATCTCGTAATAGGGGGCCATCCACGCCAGCGAGTCTTTGCGTAACTGCTCCATGGCATTGGCGAAGCCGGTGTACAGATTGAGCGCGATCCAGGGATGTTTTTCATATAGCGCGCGTTTGACCACCACGATGTGGTTGATGGGGAAGATACCGGTCTTCTTGAAATAGCGCGCCGATTCCGCCTCGCGGTCTTCGAACAGATAGCGGATTTGCGGATCGGCCGTGACGTCGGCGCGGCTGCGGTCCACCAGATTGTTGTTGGCGATGTAATG
>DASQIQ010000306.1:0-11242 GCA_035631495.1 Micropepsaceae bacterium | reverse complement strand
CCTCGGCGGCGTTGCAGATGGTTCCGCCCGAATCGACGATGTCGTCGACCAAGAGGCACGTGCGGTTCGAAACATCGCCGATGATGTTCATGACTTCCGATTCCCCGGCGCGCTCGCGACGTTTGTCGACAATGGCAAGGTCGGCGCCCAGCCGTTTCGCCAAAGCGCGCGCCCGCACCACACCGCCGACATCGGGCGACACCACGATCAGATGATCGCCGCCCAGATAATCCTGGATATCCTTCACCATCACCGGCTGAGAATAGAGATTGTCGGTCGGGTTATCGAAGAAGCCCTGAATCTGACCGGCATGCAGATCGACGGTCAGCACACGCGAAGCGCCCGCTTCGGTGATCAGATTGGCAACGAGCTTGGCCGAGATCGGCGTACGCGGACCGGGTTTGCGGTCCTGGCGGGCATAGCCGAAATAGGGAATCACGGCGGTGATGCGCTTGGCCGATGCGCGCTTCAGCGCATCGATCATGATCAGGAGCTCCATAAGATTGTCGTTGGCCGGAAAGCTCGTCGACTGGATGACGAACATGTCCTCTCCGCGGACGTTCTCCTGGATCTCCACGAAAACTTCCATGTCGGCGAAACGCCGCACGACCGCCTTGGTGAAAGGAACATGCAGATATTGGCCGATTGCCTCGGAGAGCGGACGATTGCTGTTGCCGGTCAGCAGCTTCATGCGACCACCCTTACCATGTGACGATTCGATGACCCGAGCGGAAATCTTCTAGCAAGGCGTTTCCGGTGCGTAAACCTTGGCGGGAAAGGAATCACAGGCTCATTCCTCCAGCATGATGGCCGACAATTCGCGGCCGTAATCGGGCTCCTTGCGGTGCGTGGTCCGGCGGTAGGAGAAAAATTCGTCCCCGCGCGCATAGGTGCAGACATCGAGGATTTCCACCGATTCGACGCTTGCCTCTTTCAAACGCTGGGCCACATAGGCCGGAAGATCGAACTGCCAATGTCCGGCCCGCGGTGAGCGCGCGAAGAAGCGCGCATTGTTCGCATCGGCGCCCACAAAACGCCGCTCGAACTCCGGGCCGACCTCATAGGCTCCCTGACTGATGCACGGACCGATGGCGGCTCGAATGCGCTCCGGCTTTGCACCCAGCCGCTCCATCGCGGCAAGCGCCGATTCGACAACGCCCGCGAGCGCGCCGTTCCAGCCCGCATGCGCCGCGCCGATGATGCGGGCCTTCGGGTCCGTCAGAAGAATCGGCGCGCAGTCCGCTGTGAGAATGCCGAGCGCGATGCCTGGACGGTCCGTGGCCATGGCGTCGGCTTTGGGATTTTCCGGAATTGGCCAGGGCGCCGTAACGGTCACGGCCTCCGCGCTATGCACCTGATAGAGCGTAACCAGAGCGGCATTGGGGGCGAGCGCGGCTGTGGCGCGTGCGCGATTCTCCATGACGTCGTCGCGCGAATCTTTCGATCCCGGTCCGCAATTGAGCGAAGCGTAAATCCCTTTCGAGACTCCCCCTTGTCGCCCGAAGAAACCGTGCGCGATGCCGGGTACGGAAAGATTGGCGGCTTTCAGGATCAGCATGAAAAACCCGGCACACCTGGAGAGCTGTTGTCACAAATCGCCATGACTTTAAACAACATTCCCATTTGCAAAGGGTTTATCAGCCGATCGACAGCAGAATCGAATTCTGCCGCGTCATCGGGCCCGGCACGCCTGAGGCGATCGGCGCGCGCATGAATGCCAAGCGATTCAAGGAACGATCCCTGCGACTCGGGGCCGAACACATAACCCCCTGCGTTTCTTGCCGCCGCTCCTAGGGCCGCGAAATCGACATGGGCGGTGAGGTCCGCCTCGCCCGGCTCGGACAGCGGATCGAAGAACCGATTGGCTTTCACGGCCTGAAACGTATCGCCGGTGCTCGAGGAAGGATGGCCATAGTCGATGACCAGGGCGGCCCCTTGCTTCTCGCTGATGCGCCGCGCCATGTCGTAGGCCATCGCTTGCGAGGCGGGAGAAGCCTCGAAGATCGCCCCCTCGGCGGCATCGCGCAGATGGGCAGGAATGATCGAGTCCGGCACCGGATCGGGTGCGGAAGCAAAGATCAAATCGCCGCCATCCGCATCCACCATACGTTCGCACCAACGGCCTTGCCGCCGAATGAACTGATGAATCGGCAGCGCGTCGAAAAACTCATTGGCGATGAGGAAAAGCGGTGCGTCGTGCGGCACATCGTGCAAATCGCGCCCCCATTCCACTTTGGTGCCCGCAAGCGTCCTCGCCTGGATCTCGCGCAAAACCGGACTCGCCTCGATCAATGTAATGTCAGCCGCGGCGCCAAACTCAGGCCTGATCCTGGCAGCGCGCAGCAAATCCGCCATCAGCGTGCCGCGCCCGGGCCCGAGCTCCACCAAACGAAACTTGTCGGGCCGGCCACGGTCCTCCCATGCCTGTACGAAAAACAATCCGATGAGCTCGCCGAAGATCTGGCTCACTTCCGGCGCGGTGATGAAGTCGCGCCCCAACGGATCGCGCTTTATGTAATAGCCGTCCTCGGGATCGGTAAGCGCCATCGCCATATATTGCGCGATGCTGATCGGTCCTTGCGCGTGGATAAAGCGAAGGAGTTTCTCCTTCAGTCGGTTCACGGCGTGGCTTTAAGGGGATGACGCAGCGCATGCCAGAAGAGGAACGCCGCCGCGGCCCACATCGGCAGGCTGAGCAATTGTCCCATGCTGAACCAGCCGTAAATCTTGGACTCCGAATCGCGAAAGAATTCGCCGATGAAGCGGAATGTCCCATATCCGGCAAGGAACCAGGCAACGACCAGGCCCGGATGGCGGTGAATCTGCCAACGCAGGATCAGATAGCGCAGCAGCAAGAACAGCAGCACCCCTTCCATGAAGGCTTCGTAGATCTGGCTCGGGTGGCGCGGCAGGCCAGGCGGAAACGCATTGGGAAAGACGACCCCCCAGGGCACATCCGTGATCTTTCCCCACAGCTCGCCATTGATGAAATTGGCGATGCGGCCGAAAAAAAGGCCGATCGGCGTCGCCGCGGCGATCAAGTCGGCGACGCTCCACAAATTGAGCTTCCGATTGCGGCAAAACGCCAAAATCGCGATGACAACGCCCACAAGGCCGCCATGGAACGACATGCCGCCTTCCCAGGCGGCGAAGATTTTCAGCGGATTTTGCCAATAGGCATCGGGCAAACCCACGCAAGCCGGCACGCCTTGACCGGCGAACCCGCAATAAAACATCCCGTAGAAAAGGACGAAGCCCAGCCTGCCGCCGATGATCACGCCCAATGTGATCCAGACGAAAAGATCGCCTATGTCATCGGGCGTGGCAGGCGGTTTGCCCATGAACGGGCGGCCGGCCCACAATTTTTGCGTGCGCAGGAGCTTAACCACATAGGCCCAGCCAAGGAGCAGACCGGCGATATAGGAAAGCGCATACCAGCGAATGCTGATTGGTCCGTAGATATGAATCAGGACCGGATCGATGTTCGGAAAAGGCAGGGCGGCTTGGATCATGGGGGCTAGTGTCCCGATTCCGAAATTCGCTTCATATCTATATAGCGCTCCTAGCGAATTTCGGAATCAAAGGACACTAGCAAATCATTGAATCCTAGTGTCGTTTCGGTTCCGAAGTTCGCCGGGAGCCCCGATATCGATGGTCTAGCAAACTTCGGAACCACGACACTAGGCGGCTTTTGGGGCCTGTTTAGCTCGCGCGGCGCCTATGCTGCTATCAAGCATAGGCCCCGGGGGCTGGGGCGTTTACGATCATGAACGATGGCAGCTTGTACCCGCCCCGGCCAAGGGGCATATCCAGATAAGGACATAAAATGCAGACCGACAACCGCATACTGGACGGCATGGCCCGGTTGTTTACCAACGCGGCCGGCGCAGCCCATGCCTTCAAAGCCGAGATGGAAACCATAATTAAGGCACGCTTTGAGCGTCTCATTGCAGAACTTGATTTCGTGCCGCGCGAAGAATTCGATAGTTTGAAGGCCATGGCGGCGAAGACCCGGGGGGAAAACGAAAAGCTCGCCGTGCGCGTGACAGAGCTTGAGAAGGTCTTGGGCATCGCCTCGCCCAAAACCACCGGCGCGAGGTCGCGGCGGCCCAAGGGGCGGATGAAGGGCGGCAGAGGAAAGCTGTGAATTTAAGTCCACGACCCACGTATGACTTCACAAGGGGACGGGGGTCGCTCTTGTCACGAATCAAAATCTTGTGTCTGTTGAAGCAATACTGCTTCGCGCGCCGCCGGCGCATCGAGGGGCTCTTATGAAGCTTGCCACACCGGAAGATTTTTCGCCGCCGCAGCATCCGCTCGACATGCTGGAGCAGGCGGTGGAGGACAATGGCTGGCCCTTCGAACGTTCGGCGCGCGACGAGATCAATCTCTCGGTCGCCGGCCGCTGGTGCGATTATCATTTCTGTTTCACCTGGCGCGAAGAGCTTCAGGCGCTGCATGTCTCGGTCAGCTTCGACATGCGCGTATCGCGTGAGCGGCGCAGCGAGATCGCCGAACTCCTGATGTCCATCAACGCGCAGCTCTGGCTGGGACATTTCGACCTATGGTCGGAGGACGGCACAGTCCTCTTCCGCCATGTGCTGATATTCCCCGATTCGCGGGTCAGCGCCGCCCAATGCGAAGCGCTGCTCCACCTCTCGATTGAAGCCTGCGAGCATTATTACCCGGCCTTCCAGTTCGTGCTCTGGGGCGGCAAGTCGGCGCAGGAAGCCATGGCGGCCGCCGTGCTGGAATGCGCCGGCCAGGCCTAACGCTCCCATGATAGCGCCCGTGAGCGGCGCGGTCCTCTTGATTGGCGCCGGGCGCATGGGCGGCGCACTCATCAGAGGCTGGATCGCAGCCAAGAGTTTCTCCGCTATCCATGTCGTCGAGCCCCTGCCATCCGACGAGGTGAGAGCGGTCGTGGCCGAACGCGCCATCCATCTCCATGCCGCTTTTGCGGCAGAGGCGTTGCCTTCCCTTTCGGCGATCGTGCTCGCCGTGAAGCCGCAAATGTTGAAGGGTGAAACCGCGCTTCTGGCCGCGCTTGGCAAGATGGAGGCGCTGGTCCTATCGATCGCCGCCGGTATCACCACCAAACGCCTGTCGGCTGGCTTGGGGCCGGGCGCTCGGCTGGTGCGTGCGATGCCGAACACGCCCGGCGCCATCGGGCAAGGCATCACCGTCCTTTATGCCGCAGGAACATTGAGCGACGCCGATCGAGCCTTGGCCGAAGCCTTGATGGCATCTTTGGGTGAGACCCTTTGGCTCACCGACGAGGCCCTCATGGACGCGGTCACCGCCGTCTCCGGCTCGGGTCCCGCCTATGTGTTCCTTCTGGCAGAGGCTCTCGCCGAAGCCGCCCGCGCGGAGGGTTTGGATGCGGCCACGTCCGACCGGCTTGCCCGCGCCACTGTCGCCGGCTCGGGCGCCCTTCTGGCCGCTGGCGCGCGCCCTGCTGAGGACTTACGCAAAGAGGTGACCAGCCCTGGCGGCACCACCGAAGCGGCTCTCGAAATCTTGATGGCGCCGGACGGGCTAACCGCCCTCATGCGCCGCGCCATCGCGGCCGCCACCCAGCGTGGCAAGATGCTGGGTAAGGGCTAGAGCAAGAGATCCTTCACTGCCTCGGACGGACGGCAGAGCTTGGCCGCGTTCTTCGTCACCACGATCGGGCGATTGATCAGAATCGGATGTTCCATCATCGCGTCCAGTAGTTCGTCCTCCGAACTCCCCTCCCGGTCGAGACCCAACTGACCGGCGATCGGTTCCTTCCAGCGCACAATGTCGTGCATCTTGCCACCCATGGTTTTCACTAGGCGCTTAAGTTCGGAGCGCGAGGGCGGCGTTTTCAGATATTCGATGATGCGCGGCTCCTGCCCGGCATCGCGCAGATAGGCAAGCACGTTGCGCGACGTCTGGCATCGCGGATTGTGATAGATGGTGATGGTCATCGGCCGATCCGTTGTCTACGGCGGCAAATACCTTAACCCACATTTGGCGATTCCGGTGAGCAAGCGCGAGCGGAAAATCCGCTGCTACACAAGAATGTCGAGCGCGGCTTTCGCCATCTGATCGGCGGTCTTGAGCACCGCGACATTGGCTTTGAACTCGATGGCGGCGAGCTTCTGCTGCACCAGATCGGCTGCGAGATCGACATCCTGCTGCTGCACGACGCGATTGGCGCTCGCCGCGAAACGCGCCGCGCTCGCACTCAAGCCTGCAATGGCAATCGGCATGACATCGCTCATGGACGCAGCGTGGCCCCTCACCCCCTTCATTTGCGTCACCGAATCATCCGGCCTTTAAATCGAATGCAAGCAATCAGATGCAGGCAATCGACGCGTTAAGCATCTTTGCCGCCGTTGCTATTGCTCGTCAAAACGCAAGATCACGCGGGCCTGGCCCGTGCCGCTGACGTTCACGTTGCTCTCTTTGCTGATGCCCGCGATATCGGCGCTGACCCTATAGGAGCCCGGCGCGAGCTTGAACAGCACCCAAGGTCCTGCGCAATTCACCGTCGCGAGCGCTTCACCGTTTTTGGACAGCGTGACTTGCTCGTCGCTGAGATATTCGCCGGTGGAATTGACCACCTCCACGCGAAGCGGATAGCTCGCCCAGCGCGGATCATCCCTCTCATCTAAGCTCACACCCGTGCACACCGCCTCGATCGCCCGCATGCTCATGGGTGTGTTCAAAGGAAAGGCGGGTGGTTTTTCGATCTGTGCTTGAATCGCGCTCGTCCCGAAGGCGATGAGGCCCAACGCCAGAAGCGATGCTGCATGGGTTTGGAATTTCATCGGCGCCCCCGCCACGTCACTCCGCATCCTACTATAAAAAACGCGCGCGGATCCGATCGAATCCGCGCGCGACCGCGACACTTCGGGAGACGCCTCTCCTCAATGCCGCAAATTCTCTAGCGAACCGCAACCTTGCCGCTGGGTCCTACCTCGCCGCCGGCATTCGGGAAATGCAAAACGGTGCGGCCGGGGGCATGCACGGTCACGTCCTTATGGCCAGCCTCGGCAACGTCGGCAGAGACCTTGTAAGTGCCGGTGGGCAACTTCATCAGCACCCAGGGGCCTTCGCAATGTACAGATACCGAATGCCCGTTGCCGGAGACGCTCACGGTCTCGTCGCCCAGATATTGGCCGTCCTTGCCGGCAAATTCGATGTGGAATGGATAAGCACGCCAACGCGGATCTTCGCGCACGTCGGTGGTCGTACCGGTACAAACCGTCTCGACCCCATTCACCATCATTGGCTGGTCCCCCTCCAGTGCCGGGGTCTGTGCCATGCCCGCCGTGGGGAGCAGAAGCGTGGCAAAAAGAATTGCGGTTTTGTGTCTGAATTTCATGGGCTTACACTCCTGACGGTCGCGCCCGCGGAAGCGGGCGGCACACCCTGCTAAATGGGAACTCTCCCCGGCGGCCCAGGTTCCCCCACCCTGCCGGAAAGCTTGAGTTCGACAGGCCTTGCCCGTATGATTTTCGAGCAACGGTGTCCGTTCGATGAAGCGCGCTTGTTTTGCCATGACCCGCCTACAGCGCGCTTGGACGAGACAGCCTACCTTCCCAAAGTCGATGGTCCCGAGGCACAAGCGCCGAGGCATGTCGCCCCGGCGGGGGAGCGATTGAGCAGGAGCAGTCATGGCAGTCGGAACGGTCAAGTTTTTCAACACGGCTAAGGGCTACGGCTTCATTTCGCCGGAGGGCGGCGGCAAGGACGTCTTCGTTCACGCCACCGCAGTGGAAGCCGCCGGAATGCGGACGCTGAATGAGGGCCAAAAGGTTGCCTTCGATATTCAACCCGACGCACGCGGCGCCAAGGCGGTGAATTTGCGCGCGGCCTAAGCCAAGGGACAACATTCTAGGCGGGCGGCGCAGGGAAACCTCCGCCGCCCTTTTCTTTTGGGGATCTACGATGTCTATTCTTCACAACATGCAGGATTCGGGAAATTGCTACAAAGTGCGGCTCGCGGCTCGACAACTCGGTTTTTCGCTTGTGCTCAAGGAATATCGACTGGGCAGCGGAAAAACTCGCGAACCGGAATTCCTCGCCAAAAATCCGAATGGCAGAGTGCCGTTATTGGAACTCGATGATGGACGTTGCCTCGCGGAATCGGACGCCATTCTCTTCTACCTGGCGGAAGGCACGCCCCTGATGCCGGCCGACGGATGGGGCCGGGCGCAGGCTCTGCAATGGATGTTCTTCGAGCAATACGAGCATGAGCCCTATGTCGCCGTTGCGCGGCGTTGGCTCACCCACGAGCCGAAGGAAGCCTTGGAAGCCAAGCGCCATCTGGTGCCCGAATGGCATGCCAGGGGAAATGCGGCGCTTAGCGTGATGGAAACGCACCTTGCTAAGCATCATTGGTTTGCCGGAGATCGCTACTCCGTCGCCGATATCGCGCTCTATGCTTATACCCATTGCGCCGGCGAAGGCGGGTTCGATTTGTCACGCTATAAAGCGGTCAGCGACTGGCTGGAACGTGTCGCCGGCGAACCCGGTTATATTCCCCTGAACGAAAGCTGGTGAGGCCATGGCCGAAGCGACCAACGAATTCTGTTTTCTGTATTCGACCTATCCCAATTCCGAAACCGCCCTCGCGGCCGCGCGATTGGTTGTCGACAAAAGATTGGCCGCATGCGTGAACATCTATCCCAAGATGATGAGCGTCTATATGTGGGAAGGGGCCCGCACGGAATCCTCCGAATTCGCGGTTTTCATCAAGACGCGCCGCACGCTTGTCGACCAGGCCATCGAGCTGCTGTGGGCGGTCCATGCCTATTCGGTGCCATGCTTTGTGGTGCTCCCGATCGAGGCGGGTACGACCGATTACCTCGCTTGGGCGCGCGAACAGACCGAACAGAAGGCGACCGTCTAGACCTTACCCGACGAAGCCGACCAGACGTCGCACCTCGCTCATGATCGGCGTGGCAATGGCCAGCGCGCGCTCCGTGCCGGATTTCAGGACACGGTCGATCTCGGCGGGATCGGCCAGAAGTTTGCGCATCTCACCCGCGATGGGCGTGAGCTTCGCCACCGCAAGATCGGCCAGCGCGTTCTTGAAGGTCGAGAATTGCGCGCCGGCATATTCGCCCATCACGGTTTCGGGCGTGTGATCGGCCAGGCCCGCATAGATGTTGATGAGATTCTCCGCTTCCGGCCGGTCTTTGAGTTCGTCCTTGTTGCCAGGCATGGGATGGGGATCGGTGCGCGCCTTGCGAATCTTTTGCCCGATGGCGTCCGCATCATCGGTGAGATTGATGCGCGAGTAATCCGACTCGTCGGATTTCGACATCTTCTTCGTGCCGTCGCGCAGACTCATGACCCGCGTGCCCGGACCGGTGATGACCGGTTCGGGCAGCGGAAAGAAATCGGGCGCCGCGAAATCGAGATTGAACTTCTGCGCGATGTCGCGCGAGAGCTCCAAATGCTGCTTCTGGTCCTCGCCCACCGGCACATGGGTGGCGTGGTAGGCGAGTATGTCCGCCGCCATCAGATCGGGATAGACGAACAGCCCGACGGATGCATTCTCGCGATTCTTGCCTGCCTTGTCCTTGAACTGCGTCATGCGGTTCAGCCAGCCGATACGCGCCACGCAATTGAACACCCAGGCGAGCTCGGCATGGGCTCTCACCTGCGACTGATTGAACAGAATGGAGCGCACCGGATCGATGCCAGCCGCCATGCACGCCGCGGTCACCTCCCGTGTGGAAGCCGCGAGCTCGGCGGGCTCCTGCCACACGGTGATCGCGTGCATGTCGACCACGCAATAGATGCAAGGCATGCGATCCTGCAGCCGCACCCAATTCTTCATCGCGCCCAGATAGTTTCCGAGATGGAGCTTGCCGCTCGGCTGGATGCCGGAAAAGGCAAGCGGCTTGTGTTTGACGGAATCATTCATGGCGCAAAATCCGGATAGGCCGCGCCTTATCGCCGAGCCCGCCGCCTACATCAAGCCTTGCCTTCCAGGGCTTTCAGCAGCCTCGCTTCGATGGAGGCAAGGCGCTCGGGATGCGTCACTTTGTGGCCGAACACGTCACGCACATAAAAAGTGTCCACCGCCAGCTCGCCATAAGTGGCCACGATGGCAGAAGAAATGCTCATACCCGCTTCGAACAGGGTGCGCGTAATCTCATACAGCAGGCCGACGCGGTCTAAGCTTTCGACCTCGATCACCGTGGAGGCGGTGGAGGCCTCGTTGTCGAAATTGACGCGCTGAGGGATCTTGAACGCTGCCGCGCGGCGCCCCGGAGGCCGTTTGGCAAGGAGGGCGCGCGGCATGATCTCGCCCGTCAGGGTTTTGACGATCGTCTGTTTCAGCCTTTCGATGCGGCCGCCATCGCCGAATGGACCGCCTGCCGCGTCCTGGACCTGGAACACGTCGAGGGCATAGCCGTCCGAAGTGGTGAAAATCTTTGCCCCGACGATCGAGCCGTTGGAAACGGAAATGGCGCCCGCCAGACGCGAGAACAAACCCGGGTGGTCGGGCGTGTAGATGACGATCTCGGAAACCGAATTCGAGCGGTCCCCTCGCGTGCCCACCACCACCTGTTCGTTCTTCTCGTCGGCGTTCTGCATCAGCCGGGCGTGGAATTCCAGCTCGTCCACATCGAAAGCCAGCCAGTAGCTGTCGTAATGGCGCGCGAGTGCGCGGCCGCGCGCGATTTCCGGGAAGTTGGTGAGCCTCCCCTCGAGTGCGCGTTTGGCGTCCTCGATGCGCGTGCTGCGCGCCGGCGAGGAGTCGCCACCGGACATCAGGGTTTCGGCCTCGAAATAGAGTTCGCGCAACAGCTGCGCCTTCCAGCCATTCCACACGCCCGGGCCGACCGCGCGGATGTCGGCAGCGGTGAGAATCAGCAACATCCGCAATCGTTCGGGCGTCTGCACCACATGCACGAAGTCTTGGACGGTCTTGGGGTCGGAGACATCGCGTTTCTGCGCCGCGTCGCTCATCACCAAATGATGGCGAACCAGCCAGGACACCGTCGCGGTATCCGCGGACGAAAGCCCGAGCCGCGGGCCCACCGATTCGGCCAGCGCGCCACCCATCTCGGAATGGTCGCCCGGCAGGCCCTTCGCCATGTCGTGCAGCAGAATGGCGACGTAGAGCGCCTCGCGCGACTTCACCCGCTTGATGAGATCGCTCACCAAGGGAAGTTCCTGCCGCAATTCGCCGCGCTCCATGCGCGCGACGTTCCCGACCGCCACCAACAGATGCTCGTCCACCGTGTAA
>DASQIQ010000305.1:0-2901 GCA_035631495.1 Micropepsaceae bacterium | reverse complement strand
GGCCCTCAAACCTGTTTCAGGAGGTTCAGAGATGGACGAGAAGACACGCACCGAATTGGAAGCGGCGGCCTTTCGGCATCTGGTTGCGCATTTGCGCAAGCGCACCGATGTGCAGAACATCGACATGATGAATCTCGCCGGCTTCTGCCGCAATTGCCTCGGCGATTGGTACCGGGAGGCGGCGGCCGAAAAAGGCATCGTGCTGGACAAGGATCAAGCCCGGGAGATCGTCTACGGCATGGCGCCCGCGGAATGGAAAAAGCGCTATCAGAAAGACGCATCCCCCGAGTCCCAGGCCCAATTCGCCAAAGCTTCGCAGAAGACTCACAACTAAGCGGCGCCGCTCGCATTGCCAGTGACGCATCTTTCATTTTGATTGTCCGAGCCCCGTAGATGCGGGACAGCTAGTGTGGTTTTGAATCCGAAATTCGCCCGGAGTGTTGCCCAAGCTATTGCGAATTTCGGATTCGCCACACTAGACGGTCATGGACTCATGCGCTGCCCGATTCGTCGGCGCTGTGAATCGCGAACGCAGGAGAATTGAGTATGGCGAAATCCGGCTTCGCGGCGGGGCAATTGAAATCCTTGGTGGAGCGGGTGGAGCGGCTGGAGGAGGAGAAGGCTGCCCTCACCGCCGACATCCGTGAAATCTTTGCCGAAGCCAAGGGAGGGGGCTTCGACACCAAGATCATGCGCCAGGTCATCCGCATTCGCCGGCTCGACAAGGCCGACCGCCAGGAACAGGAAGCGATCCTGGACCTCTATCTTTCGGCCCTGGGTATGCGAAACTGAGGAATGCTCCGCTCCGCGCCGCTCGTCGCCCTGTTCCTCGCATGTTCGGGCAGCGTGCTGGCGGCGGAAAATCCTGCACCAGAGCCCTCAGTCGGGGTCGCCAGGATGCTGGAAAACGGGACCATCCTGATTGGGATTCGGGGACCGGGTGTGGACGGCCCGCTCCAGGCGGTGCTGATGGTTGAGCCGGGCGACACCAATTATCAGCAGATCATCGATCATGTCGGCGGGCTGAAGCCGGGTGAGACCAAGTCCATCCCGCCCTGGCCGGACCAAGCGCCCAAAGGAACCGGCAAAGCGCCGGATTCAGGGAAGCAGTAGCCGCTCAGCCATTCGCGGCGAGGGGGATTTCCCCGAGCTCTTCGTCCGGCGGTGTTTCCGCACCGTCCTCCAGACCGAGATCCTTGAGCTTGCGGTAAAGCGTCGAGCGGCCGATGCCCAAGCGGCGGGCGATTTCCGACATCCGCCCTTCATAGCGCGAGATCGCCAACCGGATGATTTCGGCCTCGAGGTCTTCGAGCTTGCGCATGTGGCCGGACCCATCCGTGGCTCCGATGGCATAGGGCGACGCGTGGCGTGGTTGCGTAGAAGACTGGCCCGCCACGGACCGGCCCGGCTGCGGGGCGCCGGCAGGGGTCTGCGCGCGCTCGCGCGGCGACACGCCCATGGCGCTGGCGATCTGGGGAAAATCCACCACATCGAGCGCATCGGTGTCGCACAGCACCACGGCGCGGAAAATCGTGTTTTCGAGTTGGCGAACATTCCCCGGCCAGTCATAGGAATCGAGCAGCGCCAGCGCTTCGGCGGTGAATCCGCTGACCTGCTTGTTCTCCTCGGCCGCAAAGCGCGTCATGAAATATTCGGCAAGCGCGGGCACATCCTCCCGGCGGTCACGCAAAGGCGGAATGAGAACCGGGAATACGTTCAGCCGGTAATAGAGGTCTTCACGGAAGCGCCCCTCGCGCGTGAGCTCGGCAAGATCGCGGTTGGTGGCCGAGATGATGCGCACGTCGACCTTGACGGGACGTTTGGCGCCGACGGGATCGATCTCGCCTTCCTGAAGTGCACGCAGCAGCTTGACCTGCATATCGAGCCTGAGTTCGCCGATCTCGTCGAGGAAGAGCGTGCCGCCATCGGCCTCCTGAAACTTCCCGAGATGCTTGTCACTCGCTCCGGTGAACGCCCCCTTCTCATGACCGAAGAGGATGCTTTCGATCAGGTTCTCGGGGATCGCCCCGCAATTGAGCGTGACAAAGGGTTTGCCGGCGCGCTCGGAGCAGCCCTGAATGGCGCGCGCAATGAGCTCCTTGCCCACGCCCGACTCGCCTTCGATCAGGATGGGAATGGAGGATTGCGCCGCGCGCTCGCCGAGGCGGATCACTTGGCGCATCGGGAAGCTCTTTCCGACGAGGTCGGCGAAACCCAGCTGGTTCTGCTGCTTCTTCTTGAGCCGTGACACCTCTCCGGTCAGCACGCCCAATTTGAGCGCGTTCTGGATCGAGACCTTGATGCGCTCGGGGCTGGTAGGCTTCACCAGGAAATCATTGGCGCCGGCGCGCATGGCCTCAACAGCCGAATCGATCCCGCCCTTGGCGGTAAGCACGATGACCGGCAGATCCGGATTCGTCGCGCGCAATTTGGTGAGAACCTGGATGCCGTCCACATCGGGCATCATCAAATCCAGCAGGACCAGCGAGATCTGTTCGCCCTTGGGCGAAAGCAGCATTTCGAGCGCCGGGCCCCCGCCGGGCGCCGTCAATGTCTGCTGGCCGGAACGCGAGATGCAGGTCTCGAGCAGACGGCGCTGCACGGGATCGTCGTCCACGATGAGAATCGTTTGAGTCATGAGGGGTGCGGGATCCGTTTCCTTGGTGGTCCCATTGTCGCGTTTCAAAGGTAAAAGTGGGTTTAAGCGTGCCGAATTGCGCCATTTCTCACCACACGCCGCAAATCGTGCTTAACAATGCGTGTCCATGAGTCTTCCGGCATCGTCGACGCGAGACGCTCGGGGCTCCTCCATCTCCTCCACCGGGGGCACAGCTTGGCGTACATCTCGCCTATCGCATGCTCGACGCTGGACCGGGAGCCAAGGCACAGGTTTGGTGGAAT
>DASQIQ010000304.1:0-1611 GCA_035631495.1 Micropepsaceae bacterium | reverse complement strand
TGACCGCGGCGATCGCGATCATCTGTGCGCATATCGACGAGCTTAAATGGGCATCGCTCCTTCTTGCCGCACCGCCTCCGCGCGCACGGAAAGTCAGGCACCCATGATGGCGCGGACCGCGAAATAGAGCAGCGACGGCGCCACCAAACAGCCTAGGCCCGAATGGAAGGTCGCGGTCAGAGCGCCATATGGCACGAGCTTGGGGTCGGTTGCCGCAAGGCCTCCGGTCACACCGCTTACCGTGCCCATGAGACCGCCAAACGCCATCGCCGAGCGGGCATCGTTGAGACCGATGAAGCGGGCGACAAACGGCGTTCCGGTCATCACGAGCACGGCCTTGAAGACGCCGGTCGCGATCGAAAGCGCCATCACGGGCGAGCTGGCCCCCAAGGCGGAACCGGTAACGGGCCCGACAATATAGGTGATTGCGCCCGCCCCGATCGTGGTGATCGAGACCGAGTCCGTATAGCCGAAGGCGAACGCCACGCCGGCGCCGAAGATGAACGGCAACACCGTGCCGAGGGCCAAGGCGACAGCGCCGAGCAGCCCGGCTTTCTTCGCCTCCGCGACATCGACTTCGAAGGCGGTGGCGACAATGGCGAAATCGCGCAGCATGGCGCCGCCCAACAAACCCATGCCGGCAAAGATCGGGATATCCGCGATGCCCGTCTTGCCGCCCGTCGCCACGCCGCCGAAATAGGCAAGGATAAGGCCGAGCACGATGGCAATCGCCGAGCCATGGATGCGCCCGAAGGTCAGATGTTTGGAAATCTGGTAGGAAACCCACATCACGATGCCGACCAGCGCGAAGGAAGCCACCAGGCCATGTTCATTGAAGAGGCGCGGAATGATCTCGTTCATCGCGTCCTCCTACTCGGCCGCGCCGGAAATGACCCGGGCGGCATGTGCCTCTTGCGCGCGATTGTGGCGCGCGTGACGCGGCCGGCTGAAACGGATGAGCAAGGCCGTCGCGGCCAGACAGATGGCAACGCCGCCTGCGCCCGCAATCAGCACCACGGGGCCGCCGCTGACGGCGGCGCCCACGTTCTGGGTCGCCGCCATGGCCACGACGATGGGAATGTAGAGCGCGGCCCAGAATTCGATGCCGAGCTTCAGCCCATGGGTCAGCGCGCCTTTGCGCATCAGCCAGACACGCGCGGCCATCAGCAGCATCATGGCGATGCCGACGCCCCCGACATTGGTCTTGACCCCGAGGCCCACCCCCAGCACATCGCCGAGCAGGGCGCCGAGAAGCGCGCAGATTGCCAGCAGGGCAACCCCGTAAATGGTCATGTTGCGCTTCTCCCTTGTTCCTCTGCCCCGGCAGCTCCGGACCCCTGTTTTTTCAGGTCTTTGCGCCCCTGCGCCGGCCGTCTTTGGAGGCTACAGGCATGCTCGGAGCTTAGTCAATTTGCCCGATGTGGTGGGGGTTTGCGCATGATAGGAGAGGGCGTTTTCGCTATGGGGCAAGGTCAATGAGCATCGAGTCTGGGCCCGGCGAGCTGCCGCTTTCCGGCATCCTCGTGGCCGAATTCTGCAATGTCGCCGCCGGGCCGTTTTGCGGAATGCTGCTGGCCGATATGGGGGCCGACATCATCAAGATCGAGCCCA
>DASQIQ010000303.1:0-2138 GCA_035631495.1 Micropepsaceae bacterium | reverse complement strand
TGGGGGCGGGGCTGGCCAGTGTGGCAAGTCCGCCCGATGCGATTGCCGTCAACGCGGCTCAGTTGCCCGCCATCATGGTCAAACCGTTCGATGGCCCAAAGGGTTTGAGTGCGCTTCTCGCGGACAAGCGCTTCAATGCGGTTTCTATCGGACCGGGCTGTGGCGTGGGCGCACGAACGCAAGACCTCGTCGCGGCTGTCCTGGCCAGTGGCGCTGCGGCGGTCCTTGACGCCGACGCGCTGACCTCCTTCGCCGAGGATCCCAACGCGCTGTTCCGTCAGCTGCGCGAAACTTGCGTTCTCACGCCCCATGAGGGGGAATTCGAGCGCCTATTTCCGAAGCTGCTGGAGGATAAGCCCTCAAAGCTCGCCGCCGCGCGAGAAGCAGCACGCCTTGCCGGCTGTGTCGTGCTGCTGAAGGGGCCGGACACCGTCATCGCAAGCTTCGATGGCCGTGCGGCGATCAACGCCAACGCGCCACCCTGGCTCGCGACGGCGGGTGCGGGCGATGTGCTGACCGGCATGATCGCGGGGCTGATGGCGCAGGGAATGGGGGCGTTCGAGGCGGCAAGCGCCGCCGCTTGGCTTCACGGCGCGGCGGCGACCCGCTTTGGCCTTGGTCTTGTCGCGGAGGACATCCCCGAACAATTGCCGGCCGTGCTCAAGGCCATGATGACCGATGGAGCCGACACTTCGGGGCGTCGCCGCTAGAACAGCCTATTTCACTTCCACCAGCGCGACCATGTTCTCGCCGGATTCGGCGAGCGCAAGATTGCCGTCTCTGGTCGGCATCATGTTGCGCACCGTGCCGCCGCCCGACGGAATCTTCCAGGTCTGGAATTTCTCCGTTTTGGGATCGAAGCGCACCAGCGTGTTGGGGTTTGCGCCGGATTCACTGTACCAGACGACGTCTCCGATCGCCGTGATGCCGTAGGGCGCCGAATCCAATCCCGCCGGCGATTTCCACTCGCGCGCTTTTCCGGTCTTGGGATCATAGCTGCCGAGATAGCCGCGCGAATAATCGCCGTACCACAGCACGTCGTCGCTGGTGATGGCGATGCGGCGCGGCCGCGTTTCCTTGTTGGGCAAAGCGTATTCGGTAATCTGCAGCGTCTTGGGATCGATGCTGCCGATTTTGTTGGCGCCGAATTCGGCGAAGTACGGAACGCCCTTGGAGCTCACGACCATGCCATAGGGCGCCGCGTACCGCGTCGGCACCGGGACCATCTTGAGCTCGCCGGTTTTCGGATCGAGCCGTCCGATTTGATTGGCGCCCTGGGCGGTGAACCAGAGAATGCCGTCCTGATCAAAGCTCAACGAGTGCGGATCGCGTGCCCCGGGCGTCTTATATTCGGTGACCTGGCCGGTTTTCGGATCGAGCTTGCCGACATAACCGGCGAAATTGGCGGTGAACCAGATATTGCCGTCCTTGTCCCCGATGAGGCCGTGTGGCCCGGAACTGGATGTCTTCAGCGGATAGTCCTTGACCTGGCCGGTCTTTGGATCCACGCGGCCCAAGACATTGCCGAGCTGGCCCGTGTACCAGATCGAGCCGTCGGCAGCCGCATAAGGATCGTGCGGGAAGGCGCGAGACGGCAGTTTGAACTCGTGGAAATTCGCCTGCACATTGCCGGTGATTGTGGGCGCGTTGGATCGCGCTTTGGGCGGGAAGTTCGAAGCAAGGTAATTGGTCACCACCGAAACCTGCTCGGGTTTCAGCACCGCGCCCATCATGATCATGTTGTGGACGACATTGTCCCATTCATCGCGGGTATGGCCGGCATTGGTGACGCGGGAGAGCTCGTGGCAGGCCGAGCAGGTGTCCTGGACCACCTGTTTTCCGGCGCCCGCGGGCAAGGGATTCTGCCCAGACGCGGGGACGGCAAAGGCGATGGCCGCGGCCGGCACCAGATATGCGAGAGACGTCTTTCCCATGGAAACCTCCTCAAGCCGAACCACCCTTGGTCCGGGGGAATCTAGCCGAGCAGGCCCCCCCTCTCAATGCACGTTCAGAGGATCGTTCGAAGGCCAAGGCAAGGTCTCGCTGCCGGCGCCAGCTCCATCCCTCGGCCCTAGATGTGAGCTTTCAATAGGTTGTCCATCCGGCCCAGGTCGGGGAAGCTGAAGTTGTCGAAGCTT
>DASQIQ010000302.1:0-1837 GCA_035631495.1 Micropepsaceae bacterium | reverse complement strand
CAGCACGACGGCGATAAGCAAATTGCGCTGGTCGGACATGAGGACTCCGAAAAAGAATTAACGCGGGCGTCCGTGAGGCGGGACAGGATCATAGCCCGAACCGCCGCCGAGCCATTCGATGGGATGGCAACGTGCAAGACGCCGAAGGGCAAACCAACTCCCCTTGAACGGCCCATGCTCGGTCAAAGCTTCCAGCGCATAGGCGGAACAGGAAGGATGAAAACGGCAGCGCGGCGGCATGACGGGCGATAGCAGATAACGATAGGCCATGATCGGCGCACTCAGCATGGCGACGGCAAGCCGGCGGGGCAGACGAAGCAGCGACTCAGGCATGATGTTCGTCCTTTCCGCCGTGGTTCGGGCGTTTCTTCCGCATGACATCTGCACCATGCCCCTCATCCATTGCGGCATGGGCTGCAGTGAGTGCTTTCGACAAATCCCGGATCAGTTCAGGGAAGCGGCGCGACAGCGTCGTGGTCCGGGCGATCAGAACATAGTCATGACCCTCGCGCGCTAAAAGGGGAAGGGTTGCCGCGGCGGCCGCGCGTAAGCGCCGTTTGGCGCGGTTGCGCTCCACGGCGCCTCCGACTTTCTTGCTCGCCGTGTAACCGATGCGGGCCGCCCCGGGCACGGCCTTGGCGGGCGGCGAGACACAGGTCTCCAGCGTCAAACTGGGGGTGGATTGGCGGCGGCCCTGCTGGGCGCGGAGAAAATCGGCCCGTTTTCGCATGGGTTCGAGGGCGAGTTTTGCGGGTGGCTGAAGCTCCGCAGGCCGCTCGGAATCGGCGGTCAGGCCGAAAGCCTCTTGCGGCCGTGGGCTCTACGGCGCGCGATCACCAGGCGGCCGTTCTTGGTGGACATACGTTTGCGGAAGCCGTGACGGCGCTTGCGAACGAGTTTGCTCGGCTGATAGGTGCGCTTCACGACAATCTCCGGAAAATATGACCAATTGGCCCGAAAGAGCCGTGCTTCTACGGGGCGGAAATGAGGCTGTCAACCGGAGCGGCTGGCGATGCAGCCGCTCCGGTGAAGCTTAGTATAGGCCTTAGTTGATGGTGGCGATGGCGACGTGATTGACGCCGCTTTCCGCCATCACGAGGCCGGAGCCATCCTTGGTCGGCATCATGTTGCGGATGACGCCGCCGCCCGAGGGAAGAACCGGGAAGGTCTGGAAGGTTTCGGTCTTCGGATCGAAGCGGACCAAGCCGTTCGGCTTCACATTGCCTTCGTCATACCAGACGACGCCGTTGAGAACCGTGATGCCATAGGGCTGCGATTTCGGGCCGCCCGGCGAAGGCCATTCCTTGGTCTTGCCGGTCTTGGTGTCGTACATGCCCAGATAGCCGCGCGAATAGTCGGAAATCCAGATCACGTCATTGGCGTCGATGGCGATGCGGCGGGGGCGCGTGCCGGGGTTCGGCAGAACGACCTCGGTGATTTCCATCGTATCGGCATTGAGCGTGGCCAGCTTCGGCGCCTGCCATTCGCTGAACCAGAGCTTGCCCTTGGAATCGAACACCATGCCGTAGGGGGCCGATTTCTCGGTCGGCGATACGGCAAGCTTCACCGCACCGGTCTTCGGGTCGAGGCGGCCGACCATGTTGCTGTTCTGGGAGGTGAACCAGAGAATGCCGTTCTTGTCGAATAGCGGGGTATGGGGATCGCGGGCCGCGCCGGTTTTATATTCGGTGAACTGGCCGGTCTTGGTGTCGAGCTTGCCGATATAGCCCTTGAAGTTGCCCGTGTACCAAATATTCCCTTCGCGATCCATTGTGAGGCCATGCGGGCCGGAGACGGGAGTCTTGGTCTTGAAAACGTCGATCTTGCCACTCTTCGG
>DASQIQ010000301.1:0-4215 GCA_035631495.1 Micropepsaceae bacterium | reverse complement strand
AAGTGACGCTATTGTATCATAAGGTTTAGCCGCTTCCCGCTACCCTGCGCGCCCGGAGAATGCTAATGGGCGTTTCGAAGATGTGACGGGATTTCACTTAGGATTCGTCATGCGCTTTTGGATCGCGGCCGCTATAGCGGCTCTCGGTATCGGTATCGCAGGGCAAGCCCTCGCCGGCGACATCAGCCCCCAGGCCAACCGGGCATATTTGGCCGCCAACGCCGCAAAGCCGGGCGTCATGGTGCTGCCGAGCGGATTGCAATACCGCATCATCAAATCCGGTGCCGGTGAGACGCCGCATCCCGAGGACATCGTCAAGGTCTCTTACAAGGGCGCGCTGGTTGACGGCATTGTCTTCGATCAGACCAAACCGGGCGAAACCCGCAACCTGCCTGCCAACAAAGTCATTCCCGGCTGGGTCGAAGCGCTGTCTTTGATGAAGGAAGGCGACGAGTGGGAGTTGGTGATCCCCTCCGAGCTTGGCTACGGCTCGGCCCGCGCGAGCGACAGAATTCCGCCCAACCAGGTCTTGGTATTCAATCTGCAGCTGATCGCGGTGATCCGGGCGAAGCCATAAGGAGCGCGCGGCGGGTGGTTAGCCGGGCGGCGTGTCGTTCAGAACGCCGCGCCGGATTTGATCGCGCTCCATCGATTCGAAAAGCGCCTTGAAATTGCCTTCGCCAAAGCCCTCGTCACCTTTGCGCTGAATGATCTCGAAGAAGATTGGTCCAATCAGCGTAGTGGTGAAGATCTGCAAGAGAAGACCGGCGCCCTTTTGCGATCCATCGGCGAGGATACCCAGAGCCTTCATGCGATCCAGAGGCTCGCCATGGCCTGGTAGGCGCTCGTCCAGTTTCTCGTAATAGGCATCGGGCGGCGGCTCGGCGAATTGGATGCCCTTGGCCTTGAGCGCTTCGACCGTGGCGTAGATGTCGTCTGTCGCCAAAGCGAGATGCTGAATGCCCTCGCCCTTGTAGATCGCCAGATATTCGGCGATCTGACTCTTGTCGTCGACGGATTCGTTCAAGGGGATGCGGATCTTGCCGTCGGGGCTGGTCATCGCGCGCGACGTCAGGCCCGTCAGTTTGCCTTCAATGTCGAAATAGCGGATCTCACGGAAATTGAAGAGGTCCTCATAGAATTTCGCCCAATGATTCATCCGCCCCTTGAACACGTTGTGCGTGAGGTGATCGATCTGAGTCAGGCCCACGCCCGGAACTTTCTCGTCACCGACGGGAAGGAAATCGACGTCATAGATCGTGTGCCCGCCATAGCGGTCGACCAGATAGAGCGCGCTACCACCAATGCCCTCGATGGCGGGAATGTGGAGTTCCATCGGACCCGCCCGGCCCGTATAGGGCCTGGCCCCCTTTGCCAGTGCGCGCTTGTAGGCGGCCCCGGCATTCTTGACGCGGAACGCCATGGCGCAGGCACTCGGCCCGTGCTTGGCGGCGAAGGCCTCGGCCTTGCTCCTGGGTTCGGCGTTGACGATGAAATTGATGTCACCCTGGCGGAACTGCGTAACCTGCTTGGAGCGGTGGCGCCCAACCAGGCGGAAACCCAGCGATTCGAAGACCTTGCCGAGGGCGGCTGCGTCCGGAGCGGTGAACTCGACGAATTCGAAGCCATCCGTCCCCATGGGATTGTCGGTCTGCATCGTCATCACTCTTCACTTCAAACGCGGGAACTCCCACATAGATAGGGATGGATTCGCAAGCGACAAAGACTGGAAATCCCCCACCGGAGGGCAGCCGGTCGTCGCACCCTCTCAGGGGCGACTATTCCGCCATCCGGCCTGATTATTCGGTCGATCAGCCCTTCGATCATTACAGCGATGTCGAGCATGACCGCTGGAGGCGGCTCTATCAGCATCAAATGACGTTGATGCCCCGCTACGCGGTAAAGGAGTTCGTCTCCAGTATCGAGCATCTGGGTGTTGCCGGAGGAATTCCGGATTTTCGCCGCATCAATGAAGTACTCGCCCGGTTGACGGGGTTCAGAGTCATTGCCGTTCCCGGCTTGATCCCCGATGAGAAATTCTTCGAGAACCTGGCCAATCGGCGCTTTCCGATCACCTGGTGGATACGCGAGGAAAGCGAGCTCGATTATCTCGAAGAGCCGGACGTGTTTCACGACTTCTTCGGCCATGTGCCGCTGCTCGCGCATCCCGTCTTTGCCGATTACATGGTCGAATATGGCAAGGCCGGCCCGGGCGCCGCGAAGATGAATGCGATCCCGCTGCTATCGCGGCTCTATTGGTACACGATCGAATTCGGACTCATCGATACGCCCGAAGGCTTGCGCGCCTTCGGCGCCGGCATTCTGTCATCCAAGGGCGAGACGATCTATTCCATCGACAGCGACGTGCCGAACCGGATCCGCTTTGATCTCGAGCGCGTGCTCGGCACCGAATTCCGCATCGACGCCTATCAGGAAACCTATTTTGTCATCGACAGTTTCGAGCAGATGTTTGCCGAAACGCACAAGCCGTTCGCGCCGCTTTATGCGCGTCTTCAGGGACGGACGCCTTATCCGGCCAATGCCATTCTCTCCAGCGATTCCGTGATCCATCGCGGTAGCGGCGCGCATTCTTAGAAGGGATTCGCAATGCCAAAATACATCTCCTTCCCTCGCGTGGAGGGCCTGGCTTCGCGTCAAGCGCATGCCGATCTGCCGCCTGGAACCTATGAGCGCGAATTGGGCAAGGAAGGGTTCTACGGCCCCGCCACCCATATGTATCACCGCCACCCGCCAACGGGTTGGAGCTCATGGGAAGGCCCGCTTCGCCCGCGGGCGTTCGATCTGAAGGAGCTTGCGCCCGCCGGCGATGTGTCTTCGCCGTGGAGCGCGGCGAACCTGTTGAGCAATGCAGCCCTGCGATTGGGCTATTGGCGGCTCCAAAACAGCATGGGTGATCTGGCGCGCAACGCCGACGGCGATCTGTTGCTATTCGTGCACAAGGGTTCGGGCGAGTTCTTTTGCGATTACGGCCATCTGGCGATTCTTGCCGGCGATTATGTCGTCATCCCGCGCGGCACGATGTGGCGGATCGATTGCACCATGCCGATGGACCTTCTTCTCATCGAGGCGACGGGCTCGAGCTACCAAATGCCCGAGCGCGGCCTCCTCGGCGCGCATGCCATTTTCGATCCGGCGATCCTGGATGTTCCGGCCATCGACGATGCGTTCAAGGCGCAACAGGACGACAGGCGCGGCTGGCGTGTCCGCGTCAAACGCCGCGGCGAGATTTCGACCGTGACCTATCCGTTCAATCCATTGGACGCCGTGGGCTGGCACGGCGATCTCGCCCCCGTCCGGTTGAACGTCAAGGACATAAGGCCGGTGATGAGCCATCGCGTGCATCTGCCGCCCTCGGCGCATACGACCTTCGTCGCCGACCGCTTTGTCGTGTGCACCTTTGTGCCGCGGCCCTTCGAGACCGATCCCGGCGCGATCAAGGTTCCGTTCTTTCACAACAATGACGATTACGACGAGGTGATCTTTTATCATTCGGGCAATTTCTTCAGCCGTGACAATATCCGCCCCGGCATGATGACGTTTCATCCATCGGGCTTTACCCATGGGCCGCACCCCAAAGCGCTTGAATCCATGCTGGCCCAGAAGAATGCGATGGCGGACGAATATGCGGTGATGATCGACGCGCGCGACGCGCTGGATGTGGACCCCGCCGCGGCCAGAATCGAATTGCGCAGCTATGCCGATAGCTGGATGACCGGCACCAAATGAAGCTCGCGTCCCTGAAGCACGGGCGCGACGGAAGATTGCTTGTGGTCTCGCGCGATCTGACTCGAGCCCAGGCCGTTGCCGATATCGCGCCGACCCTTCAAGCGGCGCTGGATCACTGGACTGAAACGGCGCCGAGACTTATGGAGCTGTCTGAAACCCTGAATGCCGGACGAAGTGCCGATTCCTTTCCCTTCAATCCGGCAGATTGTGCCGCGCCTTTGCCTCGCGCCTATCAATGGGCAGACGGCAGCGCCCATGTCGTCCATGTCGAGCTCGTCCGTAAAGCGCGCGGAGCCATGCTGCCACCCTCCTTCTGGACGGATCCGCTGATCTATCAGGGCGGCTCGTACAATTTCATCGGACCGACCGATCCCATCTGCATCGCCGACGAGTCCTGGGGGATCGATTTCGAATCCGAGATCGCCGCCGTGACGGACGACGTCGACATGGGCGTCTCACCGGAGGCGG
>DASQIQ010000300.1:0-6224 GCA_035631495.1 Micropepsaceae bacterium | reverse complement strand
ACCGCGCGGCTGAAGGCGTAGATTGCGAACATGGCTTCGCGCTCGCGCTTCGGCAGCAGGCGCATACCGAGATAGAACGAACTTCCCGATGCTCCGGGCTTGGCTGTCTGCGATCCGAACACGAACACCACTTTCGCTGCTACGCCTATCGCCGTTTTTCGGCGATCTCCGGCGCGTTCAGTCTGGAACGAAAACCGCCGCCGATAAATCGGGCGGCCGCGAAAATCGCCAGGCGTGCGACATCGCTCTTGCGATGATGGACTCGCTCGCAAAGCGGATCGCGCCGCACGAGACCGCACGCGAGGTCCTCGGCCAGCGCTTGGATCACGCTGACTTCGAGGGCTAGGCGCCGGTCCCGAATCTGGCGCGCAAAAGGCTTGGCACGAAGGAGAAGCTCGGATGTCTGCCGCGCCAGATCGGCAATGACGGCAAGAAGGGCAGGAGAGGCGCGTGGTGCGCCCAAGGCTTCCGGTCCGATACCGCGTTCCTTCAGGGCGCCGAGCGGAATGTAGACGCGGTCGAGATTGCGATAATCTCTCCCGCAATCCTGCAGATGATTGATGATCTGGAGCGCGGAACACAAGGCATCGGACGCCGGCCATGTCCCGCGGGATTCCCCGTGAACGTCAAGGACGAAGCGGCCGACCGGCATCGCCGAAACCCGGCAATAGTCGATGAGATCATCCCAATCGCGATAACGCAGCTTGGTGACGTCTCGGCGAAAGGCTTCGAGCAGGTCGAGGGGATGATCCAAAGAGAGGCGATGAGCGGCAAGCATCGCGCGAAGCGAAGCGGATTGCGGCACCGTCTCGGACTGGCCTAGAAGGCTCCGCTGCATCCGGTCCAGAAGATCGAGTTTTTCTTGCGGGCTCGCAGAAGGATGGTCGGCGATGTCGTCGGCGGCGCGCGCGAAACGATAGAAGCTGAGAATGATGGCGCGGTGACGCGGATGAATGATCCAGGACGCGACGGGGAAGTTTTCGTCGCGATGGCCCTTTCCCGAACTCAGCTCGGCTGGCGTGCTCATCATCGTCCGGTCATGGCTTGTGCACGGCCTTTCCACATGCCACCCAGCCCGCGCTTGTGTTGGACTGCAGAATGGACGGTAAATCCCGCGTAGAAAAGTCCGATAAGGGGAAGGGCGAGGCCCCAGAGCGGCGTGCGACGATAGAAGGCCAGGATCGGCTGGAACGCCACCGCCATGCACAGCCAGCCCAATGCGGCCTGGAGCCTCGCCGCGCCGGTGCCAAACATCGCGATCAAAACCGGCGCGACATAGAGGACCACCATTCCCGCGATGGTTGCGGCAAGGAGTGCAGGCGAATAGCGCAGTTGCGCGTAGGCGGAGCGCGAGACCATCTGCCGGATGTCGCGCAACCGCTCGTATCGGCGCAGGCTGACGGCGCGCTCCGTCAGACCCAACCAGATGGGCCCCTGCGCCTTCAGCCGGCGCGCCAGGGCGCAATCATCGATGATTTCCCGGCGTACGCTGTCGATGCCGCCTGCCCTTTCCAGCGCGCGCCGGCTTACCAGTATGCAGCCGCCAGCCGCCGCAGCCGTGGGGCTGCCCTGTCGATTCACCCAGGAGAACGGGAAGAGCATCTGGAAGAAAAATACGAAAGCAGGAATGAGGAAACGCTCCGCGAGACTCTCGCAGCGCAATTTGGCCATCAGCGTCACCATGACAAGATTGTCATGTTCCGCGCGCGCGACGAGGCGGCGAAGATTGTCCTTCGTATGGGTAATGTCGGCATCTGTGAACCAAAAATAATCCGGTGGCTGGCCTTCGGCGGCATGGACGATGCCCTGATTGAGGGCCCAGAGCTTTCCCGTCCACCCCGGAGGCCGCCCGGTTCCTTGCAAGACGATCAAGCGTCCATCGCGGTTTAGTGCTCCCGCGAGTGCAGCGGTATTGTCGGTGCTCTGGTCGTCGATGAGGAAGATGCGAAAACCGCCGGGATAATCCTGCGCCAGAAGGCTACCGGCCGATTGCTCGATCAGTTCCGCTTCGTCGCGGGCGGGGACAACCGCTACCACACTGGGCCAGATAGGCGGATCGGGGATGGGATTGCCGCGATCATCCCGTTCCCTCGCCAGCCAGAACATCCCGCGAAAGCCGAGCAGATAGACCCAGGCGCCGAGCGCGATAGAAGCGACGATGAAGGCCGCGCTCATCTTATGTAACCCGCCTGCCGGAACCAGAGGATCGCATCCTCGATGCCTGCTCTGTAGGGCCGCGCCCTGTAGCCGAGTTCGCGTTCGGCCTTGGCGGAGGAAAAGAACATAAGGTGCTTGGCCATGCGCAGCCCATCGACGGTGATGAAGGGCTCCTTGCCGGTCAGTCTGGCGATCCCCTCGGCCGCATAGGCCAAGGGAAAGAGCGGCCACCGCGGCACACGTATTCGGGGTGGCCGGCGGCCGGTGCATTGCGCGATCACGGCGAGCAAGTCCCGCAGCGCCACGTTCTGGCCACCCAGAATATAGTTCTGTCCGATGGCCCCTCGTTCCAGCGCCTGGATATGACCTTCCGCGACATCATCCACGTGGACGACATTCAGACCGGTGTCCACAAAGGCCGGTATGCGTCCTGACGCGGCCTCAACGATGATACGCCCTGTCGGCGTGGGGCGGATATCCCGCGGCCCCACGGGCGAGGAAGGGCTGACGATCACCGCCGGCAGGCCTTCCTCGGCGATCATGGTTTCGACCATATGCTGGGCGGCGATCTTGCTCCGCTTATAGGCCCCAATGGCGTCACGGGCATCGAGGCGGGAGGTCTCGTCGGCGGCCGCCCCCAAGAGCGGCTTAAGGGTCGCAACACTGCTGGTGTAGACAATCCGTTCCGTGCCGCACATGCGCGCCCCGTCCATCACATTGCGCGTACCCTGAAGATTGTTGCGCATGATCTCATCGGGATCGCGTGCCCATAACCGATAATCGGCGGCGACGTGGAAGAGATAGCGGACGCCATCCAGCGCGCGGATCAGGGAGCCCGCGTCTCCCATGTCGCCTTCCACGATGTTACAGGGAAGCCCGGCAAGATTGGTTCTCGGGCTCGATGGGCGCACCAGGACGGATACCGCATAGCCGCGCGACGCCAAAGCATGAGCGACGGCGGATCCGACAAAGCCGGAACCGCCTGTCACGAGCACCCGGTCGCCACGAATCATCCGCACCTCATACGACGTCAACGAAGATTGCCGTCGGGTCTTCCCGCCGCCAGCGCGCGCTGGCCTTCCAGGGCCTGCCAAATCAGCAATATGGGCACACCGACCGCAATGTCCCGGGCCCGTTTCAGCAGGGACACCGCAAGCCCGAATTCCACCCCGACGCCGAACAGCGGCACCAGCACTGCATAGGCAGCTTCCTGCACGCCAAGCGCATTGGGGACGAAAACGGCAGCGCTTCTGGTCGCGTAGACCAGACTCTCGATGGCGATGACGGATGCGAGATCGACGCGCGCCCCGATCAGGCGGAATGCAATCCATGTGCCGAGTGCGTTGAAAATCCATCCGGCAAAGTGCAGCGCCACGGAGAGGCCGACGCGCGCCGGGTGACGATAGATCGCATCGAGCGAAGCGCCTACGGCCTCCATGGGTGCGACAGCGCTCGGAAGCAGCCGTGCCGCGAGTTTTCCGGTCATCCAATGGCCGTAGCGCTGCAATGCAAGAAACAACCCGCCGCCAACCATGGCAGCTGCGAGCCCGATCACGAAAATCGCCGTCAATGCGGATTGCGGGGCACGCTCGCTCAAGATGACGATGCCGAGGGCGATATAGGCAGTCTGCGCCATCATCTCGGTCGTCACATCGACGATCATGGACGCAAAGGCCAAAGACGGCGACACGCCTTGGAGGATTGCGGCGCGCGCGCCGAGCACGATTCCGCCGAGCTGGGAAAACGGCAGCACCTCCGAAGCGGCATCCCGCACCATCCGCGCCCAAACAAAGACCTTCAGCTCCGCGAGGGGCGCCTCGGACAGCAGGGTGTGCCATGCCGCGCCAAGCAGAAGGAAAAGGCCCAAGGCGTAGAGGCAAAGGATGGCAAACCCGCCCCAGCCGACTGCGATGGCGGCCGAGAATACCGCCCCCAGACCGACATACATCACAAGATAAAGGGCGAGCGCGAATCCCAGAGCTGCGATGATGACGATGCGCAATTTCATGCGAAAGATTTCTAGGCGGGAGACTTCGGCCGCGACCGCATGAAGCGGCGCGCCAATCCCGCCAGAGCCGGAACGGCGAAGGGCCTCAGCAAACGCCGATCATAAGGACTCATGCGCCGCTTGTTTTCGGCCAGGCAGATGTCGATCAGCTCGGCGACGTTGATGTCATCGCCCACCGACTTGGCCCCGGTCATGGTGAAATTGTTGTCCTGCACGCCGCTTCCCACATCGCGGGCGATGCCGATCCGCTCCCAGACGAGAAAGAGCCAGACGGCCAGCACCTTCAGCTCGAAGAAGGGGCGCCGCCACAGCTTCATGGTGCGGCGGTGCCACGCTGCCCAATTGACAAAAAACAGAATGTGCCGGGCCTCCTCCTGGATGACGGGCTCGAAGGTGTCGACAAGCGCTTCGGGAAAGAATCCCGACCGCTTTGCCGATTGGAAAAGACCAAAGGCGAAGAAGCTGTCGATGCACTCGCTATAGCCCGTCACCATGAAGGCCCATTCCGGATCGCCGCGCACCGCATATTCCGGCTCCGGAGCGAGCGCGATGCCATAGGCCGCGACGAGATTGGACAGCACGTGTTTGTGGCGTCCCTCCTCGAAGGCGTTGAGCTCGATGGCTTTCTTGAGCAGGGGATCGGCCGTGACCGCGCCATAGGAGGCAACATTCAGCCGGGCTCGCCCTTCGGTCTGCACGGCAATGTCCCAGATGGGCAGGCTGATGAGACGATTTCGCGCCTCCGCATCGAGCTTGGGCCAGTCGATCACCGCCGGCTTGTAGGGATTGAACGTGTCCAACAGCGTCCGGCAGAAAAGGGTCTTATGCGCGTCGCTGCCCAAGCGAATCGGCCCCCCGGAGAAAGCGCCCTGGGCGCCGGAGGACTCGGAGACAGCCGACATGGGGGGACTCACGGCATCAAACTCCTGTTGGGCATCGCTCCATGAGATGCGCCCGATTGTATGATTGTCTCGAGCCCGAGGAAATCGCTGAATCCGCCGAGCCGCAACGCCGAATCCCCGCAGGCCGCGACAATTTCGGGCGCCATGAGCGCGTCGAGCTCTTCGCGATAGCGATAGCCCGGTGACGCGCCGGCGAAGGGACCGGTGGCGGGATGGAGATAGATCTCGCTAAGGCCGTCGGGCAGGTTGCGGAGAAGGCCCGAAAGGCGGGCTTTGGTCATCTGTCCCGACCATTTGAGACCGAAAACGGAATCGGGCGCCAGCAAGCCCGCGGCGCGAATGCGCCGGCGCAGCAGCAGCGCAAAGGGCGTGGTGAGCAGCGCCGGAGCGGATGGCGTCTGCGGCTCGATCCTTTTCAGCACCTGCCTCGGCTCCAAGGGTATTCGCGCCGCGCGCAAACCGAAGCGACGGCCGATCGCAACCATCAATGGTCCAATCACCGGATGGAGATGGAAATGCTTATGCGCATTGCAATGATCCAAAGTGAGGCCGGTGGCGCGGAAGGCTTCAAACTGCGCTGTGATTTCGGCGGCGAGTTCGCGGCGCGCGTGGCGGTTGAAGAACATGACCGCCCCGAGGGCCGCCATGTTGGAGCGAAAGAGGCCATTTCCATCCACCAGATGAGGCACGGCGTAAGGGGGGAGGGTCGGCCGGCCTTCAACCAGCACCAGATGCAGGCCGACACGCAGGGACGGCATGCGACGGGCGCGTGCGACCGCGTCCTCGGCTTCAGGCGACGATACCATCAAGCTGGCCGCGGTAAGAATGCCGCCGCGATGCGCCGTTTCGACGGCGTCGTTGACTTCGCGAGCGGCGCCGAAATCGTCCGCCGTGACGATCAATCGCTTCAAGCAGCGTCCCGCCGCGCCCGCAAGAAGTGGAAGAATTCCACGCCCTCGCGCAAACGGCGCTTCATCATTTCGGGGCTCGCGATCATCTCGGCCACGATGGAGGCGATCTTCGAGGGGCGGAAATAGAACTTCTTGTAGAAATCCTCCACCGAATTGAAAATCTCGCCGTGGCTGAGATGGGGATAGTTCAGCGGCGCGATCTGCGTGCCTTCCTGCGTCAGAAGATCGATTTCCTCATTGTAGAGC
>DASQIQ010000299.1:0-5218 GCA_035631495.1 Micropepsaceae bacterium | reverse complement strand
GAGTTCTTCCAAGCGGTGACGTCGTCGATATGGCCGGCACCGAGCAGCGGCACGAACACCAAAAGATTCTTGACCCATTGGTAGGGCCGCAAAGCTTTGACCAGTGCACCCAATCCGCCGCCCTGCCGGTCCAGTACGGCGGTCACGGGATATTGGGCGAGTGCAGCGCGTTTCACTGCGGCGCTCGCACTCACCACCACAGCTCCGGCAGCGTCGCGCCAGACCGCATGATCGGTGGCGTCGTTTCCGGCGTAAACGAAACCACCCTTTCCGAAACGCCGGCATAACGCTTCGGCCTTCGCGGCGCCGCGCAGATTGTTTACGCCATCGGAGGAAATGACCTCGTCGAATATGCCAAGATGGTGCGCGATCGGTTGGGCGATGCTCTCATCGGCGGCCGTCGTCATGATGATGCGCCGCCCGCGCAGATGTTCGTTGCGCAGAAAAGCCAGCAGGTCCTCATTGTAAGGCAAATGTGCGGGGTTAAAGGACCATCGTTCGGCAATCTCGTGCTTGAGGTGCGCGCGGCCCCGCGTCAGCCAGAACGGCAGGCGGAGCAAATTGCGCCAATCGGCGAGGGTCGTCGAAATTGTCGCCTCGAACAGCGAGTCGATCTTCAGCAGCGTACCGTCCAAATCCACGCAGAGCGGCAACGCGTCGATTTCAGGGAGTGCTTGCGCGAGGTTATGAGCCAATTGGATCGCTGTGTTCAAGGGTGGAGGGCGGCGCTGACGCCTGGAGTATAATCTCATCCAGTTCGGTTCGGCGTTCTATTCACCAACATCGCCTAAACGAAATTCGCGAAAGAGCACAAAGTCTTACGCGCGAAACGATCAAGAAAGTCTTACCCAATGTGATTCACCGGCGCAACCGATTCGCGTTGCTGGGTGAAATTCGAATCCGCCCTTTGGAAAAGCGCCGCCTCAAACGCCATTGCAGCTCTGAATCGAGATTTGGACAGGATGTCATGCCCATTCGATCGAGCGCGAAGATGGCGTTCAAGAACTCGCCGGGCACGCGGTCATGGAACAATTTGGCGGGCTGTTCCGTTCTGGCTTGCTGGAGTAAGCCTTCCAAGTCCGCGTCAATTTTCACTTTCAACATTGCGTACAATTAACGAATTAGCAAGAATATCAAGGACGTTTAACGGGAGAGTAACGGCTCCCGTCTAATTATCACGATGGCAGGAAGGGCTGGGTGGCCCGGCCAAACTGTTGCCGGAACAGGGGATTTGGCGGTGCGGGCGACATATTTGCAGCCGCCGCGTGGGGGTCCGTTTATGGTGCAAGGCGTTGGCGTGCGGCCGCGTCCGTCCGAAGAGACCGGGTTCTCGGCCGATGTTTTGGCTGAGCGGTTCGAGCAGCAAGTGGCGCTGACGCCGGACCAGACCGCCATCCTCACCGACCGCGGGGAAGTCACCTATCGCGAGCTCGATTCCTTGGCCAACGGGGTCGCCGCGATGCTACGTTCAGCCGATGCGGACCCTGAGCGTCCTGTCGCACTCCTGCTTCAGGACATGATCTTGTGCATTGCGGCCATGCTGGGCGCGGCGAAGACCGGGCGCGTCTACATCCCGCTGGATCTGGGCTTTCCCGAAGCTTGGCTGGCCCAGACCCTCGACACGGCAGAGGCTGCCATTCTCTTCACCGATGCGCATACGGCGCCGATCGCCGGCCGCGTGACGGGCGAGCACGTTCGGTCCTGGAGCTGGATCAAGCCCTGTTGCGTCAGGGAAATGCTTCCCGCCCGCCGAAAGCTGCGGCACGCGACGCGGCAGCGCCAGCCTTCATCCTTTTCACCTCGGGTTCGACAGGAAAACCCAAAGGCGTCATCCACAGTCACGAATTTCTGGTCCACCAGGCCGATGCGTGGTCGGGCGGAGTTCCGATCGGTCTGCAAGACCGGGTATCGCTCGTCTATTCCTGCGCTTTTGCCGCCGGCATCATCAGCACCTTCGTGGCGCTTCTCGGCGGCGCGTCCCTTTACCCCTTCGATCTTCGGGCCCGTGGGTTGTTGGAGTTCTCCACCTGGCTAGCCGACAAGCGCATCAGCGTCATCAGCATGACGAGCTCGCTTTTCCGGACTTGGCTTGCCGCGGTTCCCAAAGACCTTCGCTACCCGGCGCTGCGCCTCATCCGGAACGTCTCCGAACCGGTTTACAGCGACGACATCGCCCGCGCCGCGACCCATTTAGGCGATTCCGCATTGGTTTCACAGAGCCTGGCGATGAGCGAGGCAGGAACGGTCGCCGTCCACACCGCTCGCCCGTCGGTGCCCCGCGACCCGGGCGTGCAGCCGGTTGGTACGCCGGTGCGCAACATGGAAATCCGGTTGGAAAATGAGGACGCGACCGTTCTGGGCCCCGGCGAAGTCGGGGAGATTGTCCTCAGAAGCCGATATTTGTCGCTGGGTTATTGGAAGGACCCCGAGACCACCGCCGCCAATTTCCGTACCGATCCCGTGGATCCGACCTTGCGTCTCTATCGCACGGGCGATCTTGGCCGCTGGCGAAGCGATGGGGATCTCGAATATTTCGGGCGCCGTGACCGCAAGGTCAAAGTGCGGGGCTACACGGTCGAGCTTTACGAGATCGAGCGAGCCCTGCTGCGCATTCCCGGGGTCCAGGACACCGCTGTCATCCTTGATCAGGACCGTCCGCAGGACCCGCGCCTTCTGGCCTATGTCGTCGCAACCGGCGAGATTGCGCTGGAAGGCGGAAAATATTTTCGCGAGCTCCTCGCCAAGGAACTGCCCGCCTATATGGTCCCGGCCTATGTCGGCGTGCTGGAAAAGATGCCGCTCACTTCGCGCGGCAAGGTCGATCGCAGCGCGTTGCCCCCGCCGCCGCCCCGCGACGCCCGCAGCGAGAATTATCGTGCCCCTTCCGATGAACACGAACGCGCTCTGGCGCAGATCTGGGAGACCACCCTGGAAATCCCCGAGGTGGGGGTGGATGATGATTTCTACGAATTGGGCGGGACTTCGTTACAGGGCTTTCTGATCTTTACCGCCATCGCGGCCACGTTCGGACACGACCTGCCGCCGACGACCATGATCGACGCGCCGACCGTGGCCAAGCAGGCAGAGCTGCTCCGCGACCCCTCACGCGCCGCGGCGCCGACGCAATTGCTCGCCTTTCGCCCCAGAGGCTCGGGCCCGCCGCTCTTCATCGTGCATGGCGCTTACGGCGGCATCATGTTCGTTCGCGAAGTGGTGCGCGATCTGAAAAGCGACAGGCCTGTCTACGGCCTCTTGCCCATGCCTCTGGACGGCAAGCACATTATTCCCCGCACCGTCCAGAGCATCGCAGCCGGTTATATCGCCGAGATCCGCCGCGCGCGGCCCCATGGCCCCTATTTGTTGTCGGGCTATTCCTCGGGCGGCTGGATCGCCTATGAAATGGCGCAACAGTTGATGCAGCAGGGCGAGACGGTCAGCTTTCTGGCCATGATCGATACGGTCTCGGACCAGTGGAAGACCGATGCCAACGAAGTCTCGACGGACCGCGTGAAGCGTCACTTACGCGCCGTGCAGCGCCAGAACATGTTCCGCATTGTTCCGTATCTCGCCAAACGTATCACGGGTACGATTCGGCATCATTTTAACGTCGTCAAACGGATGTTCACCCATTTGCCCAATCTCATTCGCATGTTCACGGGCAGACCGACGCCCTATACCGAGCGCAGGACATTCTACTATTGGCTGTTTTCCCGCGCGGCGCGCACCTATTCGCCCAAGCCCTTTGCAGGACCTCTGATCATATTCAGCAGCAAGGGGCAGTCGGAGTGGCATAAGAAGAGGTCCGGTCCCCTTGCGTTGGGTGGTCTGACGGTGAAGGAGATTCCGGCCAAGCATTTGGAGATGGTCTGGCCTCCTTACAGCACAATGCTTGCGGAGGCTTTCGATGCTTTCCTGGACCCCAAAGCAGGCTGAAGCGGCAGATCAACTCGGCTCGGGCGATGTGCACGTCTGGGACATTGATCTGCATTCGGCACCCACCGATGCTGCCTCGCTCGAGATGCTGGACGAGGAAGAGCGTGCGCGTGCCGCCCATCTTCGAAATCCGCTGCATGGCGAGGAATTCCTGCGCGCCTATGTCTGCTTGCGGATTCTCCTAGGTTGCTATCTCAAGGTCGAGCCCAAAGCGGTTCGCTTCGCGAAGAGTCTCACCGGCCAGCCTCATTTGATTCAGGGCGCGGGCGAATCCGGTCTTCGCTTCAGCCTGTCCCGGACCGATGGGCGCGCGGCCCTTGCCCTTTCCAAAGGACGCGACATCGGTGTGGACATCGAGCGGATTACGGATCGCGGGCTTTCCGATGTCGCCACGCGTGCGCTTGCCGCTCCCGAACTCCACTATTATCGCGCCCTGCCCGAGGCCGCCCGGCGCGTCGCGTTTTTCACCATCTGGGCTCGCAAGGAGGCATTCTTGAAGGCGCTTGGCGAGGGTCTTGCGATCGCTCCGGTAGAGGTGGACACGATTTCGACGGGTGGGCGAATACGTCTATCCAAAAAGCGGCAGCGGGGCTGGCGGGTGCAGGACGTAAAGGTCGCGGATGGCTACGCAGCGGCCGTGGTCGTGAGGGGATTTTTCCGGCCGCGCGTGCAGATTTTCACCTTCCCCTAATTACGTCTGCAAGAATCTCCGCCGTGTTCCTTCAAGGACAAGCGCTGTCAGGCGTCCGGTCAGATAGGCGCCGGTATCGATGCCGATCCTGTTCCGCCGCATGACGGGCGCGTTCGTCGGCGTGTGGCCGTGGACGACGATCTTGCCGAAATCCTTTTGCGAATTCAGGAACTCGTCGATGCCCCATACCGCGTCACAATGCCCCGTCCGATTACAAGTTCCGTGTCTTAACCCCCGGCCAGAAGCGACGCGTTGCGCTCCAGATCAAATGCCAGATGGGACGGCGATCCGCCGTCGAACCCGCTATCGGACATCTCAAGGACGACCATCGCATGGGCTGCAATTATCTCGCCCACCGCGCCGGCGACGCCGCAAACGCCGTGCTCGCCGCCGCCGGTTACAACTTCAGCCTCCTCATCCGCTGGCTGAGGCTCTTGTTGCGCCAAATCCTGCGCCAGCTATTCCCCGCCCTTCAGTTCAATCCCGCTTGAAATCAGGGTTCTTCACGGTCGACTCGATCACAATCCGTTGGACCGGCATCGACACATGGATTCTGCCGCCGCGTTGGTCAATTGCCGCTTGAAGGGCATGGCT